>JABJBS010000052.1 GCA_018668695.1 Deltaproteobacteria bacterium | reverse complement strand
GTTCTTTCGTCGGTTCTTTACGAATCAATTCAAGCGTACTTGCACCCCCGATGGGCCGAAGGTTGGAGCGGTTGCATTATCTCCAAGGGGAGATTGGCGAATGCCATCCGATGCGAAGCATCAGGATTGGCTCGATTCCATCGAGCAATGGCAGCCGGTTGAGGACTGATTCGCAGTTGGCTCTGCCTCGGCAACCCGTTTTATTTCAGAAGGCTCTGTGTTAAAATTTGTGTTGGTTTGGTATATTCTAACTTTGACTCACAACACGCCTCATGCAGGATAAGCGCTGTGGGTCGTAGATGGTTCACAATATAATGAAGCAAGCAGTTCTTGATCTCTTTACCCGTCAAAGTCTCGTCCTGATTGCAGGCCCGTGTGCGGCCGAGAGCAAAGAACTCTGTTTAGAGGTGGCCCGTGAACTTAAAAAGCTCACGAGTGAATTTGGGGTGGGTTATATCTTTAAAGCATCATTCGATAAGGCCAACCGCACATCCATCACAAGTTATCGCGGTCCAGGTATCGATGAGGGGCTGAAAATTCTTAGGGCAGTTCAAGATGAGCTGGACCTACCGACGCTTACTGACATTCACTTGCCTGAACAGGCAGCACCGGTTGCCGACGTTGTCGATGTTTTACAGATTCCTGCTTTCCTATGCCGGCAAACCGATTTGATTGTCGCCGCCGCAAAGACGGGTAAACCAACCTGTATTAAAAAGGGGCAGTTCTTAGAGCCGGCCGCAATGCAACATGCAGCTGCGAAGTTCCGTGAGGCTGGCGGTGAACACGTGGCCTTAACAGAGCGCGGCTCTACTTTTGGCTATGGGAACCTTGTGGTTGATATGCGCGGCTTGCCAACCATGGCAGCGGTTTCTAAAGCGCCAGTGATTTTCGATGCGACCCATTCGGTACAACAGCCGGCAGGAGCCAGTGCTACGACCGGGGGCAAGCGCGAGTTTGTTCCGGTATTAGCAAGGGCGGCAGCGGCTGTTGGGATTGATGGACTCTTCTGCGAAGTTCACCCTTCACCTGATAAAGCTTTGTCAGATGGGCCGAATTCGTTGGACTTTGAGGGGATTCGAAAAGTGCTCACAGAAGTGAGCACCCTCGATAAGGTCAGGCGAGGTTTTGAGTCTTAACCGTAGACTTTAGCTGCTGCTGCAAGCGCTGCGCCTCTTTCAACTTTACCACCCAAATCGCTGATGGCTGTTTCGAGAGCAGATAGGCAAAGCGTAATGTTTTTCGGGTTACTGGCAGCGCCCATTTGACCAATTCGCCAAACCTTACCGGCCAGTGCTCCTAAGCCGCCGCCGATTTCAAGGTTATAACGCTCTAGCAAGAGTTTACGAACAGCCGGGTCATCGGTTCCTTCAGGAATGGTTACGGCGTTGAGCTGTGGCAATCGGTATTGTTCTTCAACGATGAAGTCGATGCCCATGGCGTTAAGGCCAGCTTTAAGGGCTTCGTGGTTCTTTGCGTGCCGCGCCCAAGAATTTTCCAAACCTTCTTCTTGAAGCATTACCAGTGATTCGTGGAGTGAGTAGAGTGCGTTGACAGGAGCAGTATGGTGATAGCTTCGCTTTGCACCGGGACCCCAATAACCCATCACCAAGCTCAAATCGAGAAACCAACTCTGAACTGGCGTTTTTCGATTTTTGATAACTTCAGCTGCCTCATCGCTGAGCGTGATGGGGCTTAGGCCGGGCGTGCAGGAAAGACATTTTTGACTGCCTGAATACACTGCATCCAGTTTCCATTCGTCTACCTTAAGAGGTGAGCCGCCAAGTGATGTAACGGTATCCGCAATGACAAGTGCACCATGTCGTTTTGCTGCTTCTGAAATTGCCTTGGCATCAGACATAGCGCCTGTTGATGTTTCAGCGTGAACAAAGGCTACAGCTTTCACACCGTCGTTGTTCTTGAGAGCATCTTCTACTTTTTGTGGATCGACGGGCTTGCCCCAATCATCAACCACTTCAATGGCCGTGGCGCCGCAGCGTTCAACAATGGCTTTCATGCGTCCGCCAAATACCCCGTTGGTGCAGACTACGATTTTGTCGCCGGGCTCAAGGAGGTTAACCAGGCATGTTTCCATACCGGCGCTACCTGGAGCGGATACTGGCATGGTCAATGCGTTTTTGGTTTGAAAGGCGTACTGGAGAAGTTCTTTGACCTCATCCATCATTTCCACAAAGCGCGGATCAAGGTGCCCGATGGTTGGGCGGCTCAAAGCTTGAAGAACGCGCGGGTGAATGTCGGAGGGACCGGGTCCCATAAGGGTTCGTGCGGGTGGATTAAACGATGCAATGGCCATGATCTGTGCTCCCAGGAAAGTCTTTAGAAACAGTTCCTAAGATTTTTGACGCGCCAGGACAAGGCTCGAGCCGGGAAACTCTTAAGTGCCTGATTTTGTTGGCTTTTATTTGCCACCAAAAATGCGATAGAAGAGGCTTATGCCTAAAGTTACCAAAGAAGAAGTCAAGGCCATCTGCGATGCCGAGTTGCCGCTTGTTTCTATTCTTGGTGCAGAGATTGAAAGCATCGGGCAAGGAGAGGCAAGTGTGTCGCTTGCGGCGCAGCAAAAGCTTTTACGTCCGGGCGGTACCATCAGTGGCCCGGCCATGATGGCCATCGCGGATTACGCGTTTTACATTGCGCTTCTTAGTAAGATTGGTTTGGAGCCCATGGCGGTGACTTCTAATTTGACAATTAACTTTTTGAGAAAGCCTGCAGCGAAAGAGCTGGTTGCAAAAGCAAAGGTTGTAAAGCTTGGGCGCCGGTTGGCTTTTGGTGATGTTTTTATTTTCTCAGAAGGGCAAGAGGATGCGGTGGCTCATGCAACCTGCACCTATGCTTTGCCTGAATAAGGGAATGTAATTTCTTGGTTTTTGTACGATTGAAATCTAGTCTGTGGGCAGAGGCGAAACCTTGAAGTCCCGGAGAAAAGCATGAGTACCAATTTAGAGTCTATTCAAAAACAAGTGGGATCCTTGTTAGAGCTAACACCTGCTTCTCTTGAGGACGCAATATCCGCATTGAAAGGTCGACTTTCCAAGCTCTCTTCTGATTCCAACGGTGGTTTCACATTTTAGTCCGGTTCAGGACCCATCAACCTATTGGAAGTTATTATTCTTCGTGAACAGGCTAAGGCAGCCAGCTTTAATGGAAAACCAGCTAGAGCTGAGCAGCTCGGGCAACTGGCAGATTTTTTACTAGGCCAGTGCATTTCCACTACCTACGATTATGAGGCGGCAATACGATTTTTAACGGGGCAGGGTTTGGCTGAACCGATGATTCGCGAGTGGTCCATGCCTAAGCCTTCACTGCAGGCCTGCACCGATGCTTTAAAAGAACATCTCCAAACTGACAAGCCATTGGTTGCGCTCCAGGTTGGCAATTGCTTTGGCGCCTCTTTGGCATGGTTTTCCAATTTAATTGTGTCGGCCCACCCAGACTCATTGATGGTTTCCGTGGACCCCAATTATTCGATGGGCGGCGTGGCCGATAATCCTCAGCGGATTGTCATGCGACTTTTGTCTCATTTTGGTCTGCAGAAAAATAACTTGATGGTCACAAAATATAGCCTGGACAAGAATCAGCCACATTGGCAGCCAAGTTGTGAAGACTTGATGCCGAACCTAGCGCGCTTGGGCGTTTCGAAAGCAGACTTTATTTTACTCGACGGTTGGCATGAGCGGAATTACACGCTTCGTGAAATTCGAGCTTGTATCCCGCTCTTACGAGAGGGTGGTTTAATTTTAGTGGACGATGTGGAAAATCTTGGTGAGGTTCGTGAGGCTATTAGTCTCCACGAGATGGCATGATCAGTG
>JABJBS010000051.1 GCA_018668695.1 Deltaproteobacteria bacterium | reverse complement strand
TTGGGTTAATTGTAGGCATTTTATTCTCCGCTGGGTGGACCTCTATCTCTTGGTAGAAGGCCAGGTTGCTAAGTCAGTAGTCGCTCGTTGAAGTCAAAATGGTTATCGGCGGATTAGCGAGACAGTTGCTAAAAAAAGCAGGGTGGCTTCGTGAACTCGGCATAAAATTGGTCTAAACACATGATTTTAAACGGCTATCATGTGAACAAAAAGGATGGAGACTGGGCCAAATGCTCTACTTTGGCGAGATTCAGGTCTTCTAAACTTCCTGACGAGCATGTAGCCGTCAGGCCTTTCATGCGTCAGCTCATAAATCGAATAAGAACTACCGAAGCCACAGGCCCAGGCTGTCCCAACACTAGATTGCTTTCTTTGGATGGATACTTTTTAAAACCGAAAACAAATTAAGCGATGTAACTGACTATCGATCCATGCTTTTTCACGTTTCAAGAGGCTTTGGCTGCTTTTCCTCGACGCCACATATGCTACAATTTCCCCCGGGGGAGCATATGCCGATTAAGAAACCCACACCCAAACTCGCACCGCTTGGTATGGCTTCACAGGCCACATCCAATCAAGGTGAATCGCCCGAGATACATCGGGGCACCGCACCTAAACTCCAGCCTTCCGACTTCGAGACCCCCCCCTTGCCCGAGCGACAGGCCAATATTTCTGGTCACAGTCTTCAACAAACAACCGATAGCCTAAATCCAAAAAATATCGCCCGACCATCGACAGTAGAGTTACTTGAACTCCGACAACGCGCCGATAAGCAAACCATTCAGGATGCAAAGGCTCTCTATCAATGTATGAAAGGGTTAGGGACTGATGAGGATGGCGTTTATACCATTTTGGAAAAGAGGTCCCCTGCCCAGCGTGATGCCGTTGAGAAAGAATTCGATAAACGCTACGGGGTGCAATTCGGTTCACTGACCAGCGCAATCTACGGTGACTTCTCAGGCGCAGAACTTCAAAGAGCACTCGATGCTCTTCATTCCGGCCGCCCAAAAGCACCGCCGGTGGGCAGCCAGGCTTTTGAAAATTTGCTCGACCAAACAACCGACTCAAAACAACGCTTGAACAACTCTGCCCAACTGTTGCTCGACGGTACCGACTCATTCGCCGCCCGTCGCAATTTGATTCGAGGTGCGACCCATTCGATTTATATGCAAACCTTTATTTTTAATGACGATGCAACAGGCTGGGACCTGGCACGAGAGCTCTCCCTAAGGGCGCAAGAAGGTATTGATGTTCGGGTAATCTACGATGGCATTGGCTCACTGCGAGCGGCTCCAGAAATGTTTGATTACATGCGAGAGAATGGTGTGCAGGTGCATGAATACGGCGACCCTGTAAACCAATTTTGGGACCTCAACGACCGCTGGCATGAAAAGCACCTTATCGTAGACCAAGAAGTATCCATCGAAGGCGGTATGAACATCGCAAATGAATATGCCTTGGGCGGCTCAGGACGACTGGTATTCTCCCGTTCCGAAAAAGCAGAAGAACCATGGCGCGACGTCGATGTTCGATTAACGGGTCCAGTAGTTCAAGATACCGTCAATGCATTTCGCCGAAATTGGGAAAGTCTCACTGGAGAAATCATTCCATTGAGTAACCACCCTCGCACCTGGACTGACACGAAAGGCACAACGCCTGTTCGGTTCATCCAACATCGCCCGGACGAAGAAGGTGACCAAAACACGCGCAACGCTCATTTACAGTCTATCCGGTCAGCGCAAGATAGTATCACCATCGAGAATGCTTATTTTCTTCCACCCAGTGACCTTCGCAATGCACTGATCAATGCAGCACACCGGGGCGTTAAAGTGCGGGTCATGACCAATAGTCGAGAATCCAACGATATTGGCATTGTTTCCGATGCGGCCCGTTATTTCTATGACGACTTGGTGGCGGCAGGAGTTGAAATCTACGAAAAAAGCGGTGGTACACTTCACTCGAAGACCATGACTGTAGACGGCACTTATTCGATTGTCGGTTCGGTCAATCTCAATGGCCGTTCTCAATGGCGCGACTCCGAATCGATGGCCGCCATTAGCAGTGAAAGCACAGCTAAAACCCTGGAGAAACGTTTTGAATCTGGCTTAACTGAGTGCAAGCGTATTACGGGCCAAGAACTAGAAGACGAATCATTGATTACCAATTTACAGCAATGGGCTATCTCATTTCTCGCCCCCACCTTTTAGGCAGAACCAACCATGGAAACATTAGCAAACATACTCCAACAAGCAGGATCACTTCTCGAAGCTGAAAAAAGTAACGAGGCCTTGCAGCTTTTGGATACCGCACCAGAAGAATTGAAAACACAAAGTCAGTTTCAGTATGCGAAGGGATCTTTGCACCTGCATAACCAAGATGTAGAAGGAGCCATTGTTGCCTTTGAGAATGCCATTCAGCTCGGGCCACCTATACCCGAATTCTTCTCCAATTTGGGGGCCGCCCTTCTCTACCGCGCACAAGAGGCCAACGAAGTTGCCGCCGATATAGATTTAAGTCGCGCCATCGAGCTACTTGAACGTGCTTTAGATTTGGGACCCAAGCTCCCGCATACCTACGTAAACCTAGCCAGCGCTTATCATCAGAAAAACGATGTCGAGAAGGCACAATACTACTTTGAATTAGCCCATGAACTTTTTCCAGACTTTGCGCCCGCGGTCGAGGGGCTTCAAGGCCTAGAAAAACAAAAATCAGAGTAGGACCAGAAGAAGAAGGAATGTTTTAAGACACCAACTTGTAGAGGAAAGTCTTACCCTCGATACCTTTAAGTTCAAATTCCCCTACTGCTTCGCTCTCATCCGGAAGCAACTGGTGAATAGAGCTTGACACATAAACCTGACCCACTTCACACGCTGTTTCAATTCGAGATGCTAGATTCACGGCACTTCCAATACAGGTATAGTCCGACCTTTTCTCCGAGCCGAAGTTCCCCACAACTGCTGTACCCTGATGGATACCAATCCTCTGCGCAAGTGCAGGTAAACCTCGAACGGCCCATTTTTCATTAAGGGTATCGAGACCGTGCTGCATCGCCCGCGCACAACTAACCGCCCGTTGGGCCTGCATATAAGGTGGCATTTCTTTAGGTGCACCAAACATCACCATAATGGCGTCGCCCATAAACTTGTCGACGGTACCTAAGTTTCCAAAGATGATATCATTCATAAAGGTCAGATATTCATTGAGCTGCGAGGCATAATCGCTAGGGCTAAGCTGCTCCCCCAACTTAGTGAAACCCGAGAGGTCACTGAAAAGTACCGTTATGGTCTGCGAGTGAGGTTCATGGTCCATTTCAATTTTACCTGAAAATATATCATCCACCATTTCAGCTGGAAGATAGCGAACCAACACCTGCTCCTTAATCTCCTGGTTCAAAGACTGAATTTGCTGCCTCAACGAACTGATTTTCTTCATGGCCTGATAGCCCATGGCAGCGTTTAAAAAGACATAGATGAGAACCGCCCCGGAGTGGGTAGCCAACGCCAATAAAGAAAGCTCTCCATCACCCACCGGGAGACCTATAGAAGCCAGTAAATATGCGAGTACACCGGGAGTGAACATACCGACTAGGCCCGCCACAGTTCCGGCCGTCATCAGTGCATTCGTCGCCATAAGCAGCGCCCCCCAAAGAAAGACAGAGGGTGAAAAACCGGATGCCAGATAAACGAGCGCAACAGCCAAGCACTCGGCTATCTCACTGCGGATAATGAATGTCTGAGGCGAAGAACTTCTTAAAGCGAAGAAACTGAAGACCCATGGTAAAATGAGACTCACGAACCAAGGAAAAGCCAAATACGCCAACGGCGCCGTGGATTCGAGGAAAATGAAAGTAGACCCAGCCGAATAGAGGCAGTTGCCCAGAATGCGGACCGTGTGTATCTCACGGACCAAACGCTCCTGGGCAACCCTCGGTGTGTCACCTAATGCCAATCGACGTATGACCTTAAAAGGAACCATGTTCCTCCTAAGTTTCCTCAATTTTATAGCCCGGGTCAAAGAAGCAGAAGAATTACACCTAAGGTGCAGCATTCATGAAACTCAATAAAACCGGGTGGCCTCTTAGGTGGTCACTGGGCCGAATAAAGTTGATGTTTCTCTATTCACAGCAACATTTATCGGCACAACATTCACACGTTTTTTCAGTACAGCATGGGGCTGAGTTACATTTACAATTACATTTACAATTACATTTACAATTACATTTTTCTTTAGTCATGATTCCTCCTGGTTAAATTCTACCCTGTCGGCAAGCACTCTCAAGCGCTGAGCCACATAAGCACGGTTCAGTGAGTAATTTCTTTCGCGTCCTTGCTTTTCAACCGTCACAATACCCTCTTGCGTGAGGACCTTTAAGTGACGTGAAACAACCGAGGCATCGACGCTGCAGCAATCGCACAAGCACATAGCGTTTTGAGGTTTTTTACACTGGCACAGCTCATACACCAACGAGAGCCTATTGAACTCTCCCAGTGCCTTAAGCAGGTTAGCAAGTTCTTGTATTTCCACATTACTCATACCGACAACTTATGCATATTTGCACAAACGTGCAAGCATTTTTTAGGGCTCCCCGACCTGAAACTTGTGTCGCCTGGTCTCTGGAGAGAAGCAGTCTGCTAGGTACTTGGATTATTTAGAGAAATCCTGAACGTGGTGCCCAGGTATGCCACAACGCCCGCTCACCCTTCTTGTGGAGAATAGGCGCTTGATAGCCCATAAATGTCACCTTCGCGGACAATAGTGGGCTTCACTAAAAACCAAAATGGGCATCAAAACGATGATGATGACAAACCAATAAAACTCGGCTTTACGTCGCAGCGCATCCACGAACATCCAGATGCTAAATCCGTAGCTTAGTATTTCCAAAAACTCTACCACCACGCTTCCTTCCAGTAGCCATGGCACGTTTGTTTTGAGTAACGCATCGACCATCGGGTGCATATCATTGAACATTGAAAAACAGAGACAACCGCTAGAGTTCTTTAACGATTTCAGATTGGCCTGGACTCCATAAGAAGGTATAAACTTTTGTTAGAAAAGCCGCCAAAGATTGGAGCACAATCGTTTAGCCACCGTATCTCGCGCACGACACTCCATAAAATGTGACACAGATCACAAGATGCAATGCATCAATCGATCATGAGCGAAAATTGAAAGATATGGCAGTCCTTAGGGGGCTTTCTTTTTCAATGAAGAGTGATAGGCGCTTCACTCGCCGGGGTCATGGGGAGTGGGACTGGCATGAGAATACGGATGCTCAAGATTGAGCTACCTTACTTATGCACGAGAGGGTTACATGTTCTGCTCTTTTATTAAAACTTCAGGCACCTTCCTGTTTTTTCTATTCCTAATAGGTCAGTCAATCGCGTTCGCACAGACGCCAGTGAAAAAATCAGATCCATTCTGGGCAGACCGCGCAACCAATGCGCGCATAGCCGTGCTTGATGTCGACATTAAGACAGATGCACTTGACGCCATTGTTGGTGAAAGCGTTTCAGCCGTCATTACTTCAGAGCTGGCCGTACTCAGTCGCAATCGATACACAGTGATTTCTCGAAATGAGATCAAGAGCATGGTTGGCCAGCAAATGCTTGCCCAGAGTTTAGGATGTGTCGATGAAGAATGCATGACCAACCTAGGGGAAATGGCAAAAGCAGACCTTATTCTTTCAAGCAGCATCGGAAAAGTCGACGAAGAGTGGGTGTTCACTCTAGAGCTTATGGAAACAACATCCGGCACAGTCCTAAGACGCCAGGCAGCCACCTACCTCGGTTCACCGGATGGTCTTATCGAACTCTGCCGCCCCTATGTCGCCAGATTAATCGAAGGTTCTCAAGCAGCTGATTACAAAGGCTCGGTACAAGTTTTAAGTAATTCGGCCGATGCCATCGTTCACGTTAACCAAAAAGAAATTGGCTCAACCCCTGTGGATCTTTACGCAGGTCTTCCTGTCGGTCGGCACAGAATCGAAATCAAGAAACCGGGATACCTCCTTTATAGACAAGATGTCGTGATTCACCGCAACGAGACCACTCTCCTACAAGCCGAGCTCATCGATGAAGACAGCATCAAGCCTTGGTACAGTAAATGGTGGGTCTGGACGAGCGCTGCCGCAGTTGTAACCGGCTCAGTATTCATTGCACTTCAGGCCATGCCAGATTCAGAAACAACGGTTGGCCCTTAAGCTAATCCACGCCTATCGATTTCAAATACTCCAAAAAACGGACAAGACCATGCACTTAGGTTTTCAACGACTTGCAACAGTTATTCTTACCCTCACCTGTTTTGCACTTACCCAAGGCTGCAGCACAAGTGGTGAACTAACAGGAACGCCGTATAAGTTGCCAGATGCCATCACCGAACTATCTCCTGAGAGTCAAGCAACTCTTCGCGCAGTGTTCACCATCGATGGTGTGGTCGGTCCTGTAACGATGCAAATCGACACCGCATCGGCCACAGCTTCCGGGCAATACGTCTTACCCAACGACAAAGTCGAAGATGCCACTATTCATATAGAGCTTTACGGTTCTCTTTCATCCGCCACTGAAGAAGTTTTGCTTGGTTCCGTCAATGGCTCACTCACCATTGAGCCGGGGCAATACAACTCGGCCAACCTTGATCCCATGACAACCGCCGGAGACCTTTACGACGCCAACCGAAACGGAACATCCAACCTAGACGACCTCAAAGTTCAAATTGACCCGGCCCCAATGGCCAATCCGCTGGATGTGTCACCGGACACCATCAGCTTTGATTCCGGTGTTGAGGTCGGCGGTTTTACCCGCTCATTTTTCGTGGTCGAAAATAACGGAGAAGAACAAGTCTCTATGGACATGGCCGTAGAGTTGGCTCCAGGCATCACAATCGCTCCACTGGAAGCCATTTTCGAATTGGGAAGCGCTGCGCCCGAAGACACATTCTCCCTCACCCTGGCCCCCGATGAAGAACAAGTGATGGCGGTAACATTTGCACCGTCAGATGCTCTCTTTCTGGCTGGTGCCTTATCCGTCAATTCAACCACACAGACTTCTAACATTAGCCACGGGCTTATGATGCGCCTGATTGGCAATCCTGAAGGTGCAGTACCTCAGCCGCCATCAGCCTACAGTATACCCAATCCAAGCTCAGTTGCTTTAGACGGATATACCGGAAGCATTCAAGCTTATGGCATCAATCAACTCTTCTCACGAGAGCCTTTCAATCCGAGTTCTATGAGCGAACAAGACAGTGGTACAATCGCAGGTCAGGACATAGACGATGCATACCTC
>JABJBS010000050.1 GCA_018668695.1 Deltaproteobacteria bacterium | reverse complement strand
CTCATAGGGTGTCATTGCGCGCCCTTGCACCGGAATTCGTCCATAATGATTGAAGATTGCCCGTTCACTGGTCGGATCCACACCCGGTAGATGCGAGGAAATTTGAACACGGAAGGAGTGCACACCAACCACCTGCTTCTTGAGCTCCATGATAACAGAACGGGTCACACGCCGGGTGAGTCCGGCATTCGGTGCCGTACTCGCCTGGTCCATAGTCTGCTCAAGCAGTGACTGATCCACGTTCATCTGGTGCCGCATCGCTTCTCTCCCCTAACATCCTATCGAGATCTTCAACTTTGCCCATAACAACGCTTTTCAGGACATTTAGCCAATTATCGGCGCGATTTTATGGGTTGAACCTTTGGGTAAAAAAATGCGTTATATTACAAATTTGAGACCGTTTTTACCCATTCGGGGGTTGTAAGTCGCCCACGCTCTCTATAGGTGGCGCGCGATCGAAGAGCCGCTCGTAAATGCTCTTCTGCAACAGGGGATACGGGAAATGAACCGAGCAATTTTAATAGGAGCTGCTTTATGTGCGGCTCAAATGATAACAATATCTGCACAAGCCGAAGGATTTGAATGGGGTGAAACCTGCTCAAGCGGCAACGGCGAGTTTGAGCAATTCATCGAGTATTATACCGATGTTACCGTGGGCGAGATTCCAGCGGGTAAAGCCAACGTGGAAATTCAGCTCCAAAGCCCTGAAGACGTTGACGTAAGACTCATCGACACCGAAACGGGACATCAAATCATCTCTTGGCCAAATGGCAACCTCAATGGTGCCAGCCAAGATTGCACCATCTACCAAAACGTTGAGTACTGCTACAGTGGTTACAACGGCAACGGGACAGACCTCGGCCACGAGTGGATTCGCATCAACGGTGAAACCAACCGCCCACTCACCATGAGTGCATTTGGTTATCGTCCCGGTGAAGCCGTCGTTAATTACAGCTTCACTGCACCGGAAGACTGCATCGACGCCGGTAACGGCTCATTCGCACAGTGGATTGCTCAAGATATGGTCGTTACCGTTGGTGATATCCCTGCCGGAAAAACCAACATCGATATCTCCCTCAAAGCCCAAGAGGGCCGCGATGTTGATATTCAACTCTTCGACGGCGAAACCAAAATCATTGCCTGGGACAGCAACGGCAACCACGGCCTCCTAAACGGACCGAATCAGCAAACCATTCAGTATGATGGCCTTCAGATTACCTACAGTGGTTACAATGGTCGTAATGGAGATTGGGGCCAGGAAGACATCCGTATCTCAGGTACCCTACCCCGCACGCTCACCATGAAAGTATTCGGTTACCAGTGGGGATTTGCAGATGTGGATTACGCTTGGGGTCACGGTCAGCTCGGCGACAGCTGCGGCGGTCACACCATTACACCAGCGCACCCATGCCAAGATGAACTCGTATGCAAAGGTACTCAACTTCCAACAGACCTACCTGGTACATGCCAAGCAGTAGACTATTGTGAATCTCAAAGCACTGCAGATTCCGATTGTGCGAACCTTCTTCACGTGTCCACCGTAGGTTCATGGGCGTGTGAAAATAACACCTGTAGCTGGGAGAGCACTTCTCCAGATGTGCCAGAGATTACTCTAGAGCAACTTGCTGCCAATCCATCAACTTGGGCAAATCAAATGGTTGAGATTAATGCTCAGGCCACGGTCGGCTTCCCAATGTGCACCAAGATGTTTTGCGGTCCTGCAAATCCATGCTGCAACAATTGCAACGCTTCTTTGGTATTCCAGCCTGAAAACAGCTCAGCCATCACACTGACCGGACTTAGCTGTAACGGCAACGAGTGCAATTACGAGAGTAACTGCCCCTTCGTAAACGGCGCTTGGATCAAAGTTCAAGCCTGGGTACGGGTTCAAACCATTGGCTTAAACACCCATACACGACTTGAAGTCACCAGCAGCGAAGCCATGGAAACCCCAGCTTGCTACGTAGGTGGTTGCAGCAGCCAAGTTTGCTCAGCCAACCCCAACGTGATTACCACGTGTGAATATCTCCCGGAATATGCTTGTTTAGAGCAGTCTCAATGCGGCAATTATGGCGCAGGTGGCGGATGTGCCTGGGAATCAAGCTCAGAATACATGTCTTGCTTAGACGGGCTCTAAAAAGCTCTTAGCGAGTACACACATTCCCGCCCTCGAAGACGGGCGACCACATATTGGTGATGGATAAACCGAAGCTTGCGACGGTTAACACCGCCAGCACAAAAGCCAAAAGCATCACACCACGACCCTGAGTTTGGCCTTCGCGCTTCGGCAGAAGCCAGGCCATGCCCAGGCCGGTGATAAATCCACCCACGTGAGCGTAGTTGTTCACATTTGGTACCGATAAACCAAAGACCAAACCGATTCCGGCCCACATCAGCATTTGCTGATTGAGCGTGCTGCCAAGTTCGCCACCGCGGCGTCTCCCGAAACCAATCAGAACGCCCATGAGACCAAAAATGGCGGCACTTGCGCCCATGGTAGGTGCAGGGCTGAAGATTACAGAGGTTAGAAAGCCGCCTACCCCGGTAAGGATAAAGACGATGAAGAATCGAGCGGGCCCTAAGAGAGAGGTGGCCATTTCGCCTAAGCTGCGCATCCACATCACATTAAATAGGAGGTGCAAAAGGCTGCCGTGAAGAAAATTCGCGGTCAGGAGTGTCCAGAAATGCCCGCAGCTCCACGCCACACTGCCGGTCATCCCGAAAAGGTAAAGTCCTTTGTAATCTGGAGAACCCATATTCATCAGCCCACCAGAAGCGCTGAAAGCTGCCACCGGATCGAACAAAAGGGTCACGGCGTAAAGTGTAATGCAAACCCCAATCAGGATTTTGCTGATATCAACTTCGCCGCCAAAGAGTTTGCGCAGTGAGCGGCCAAAACCCCAGAGCGTGGGATTCACGGCACCGCAGTGGTGGCAGACCTTTTCGTCCGCCGAAACAAGCTTACGGCAACTGGTACAAAGCTGTGCGCCCTGGCCTCGATTCACAAGCACTCCTCCTGAATACGATGGCTAGCATAGAGTTGAGCCCTGCGGAAAGATATCGCCAGGATTCATGGTATCAACGGGGAAAAGCAAAGACTTAGGCGTAGACAAAAAGCTCGGCTGAATAGCGAGAAGCTGGCTGCTCTTCGCCTCGGCGCATCAGGCCAAAGTCCACCACGCAAGCGCGGCCAGATAGAGATTCATCGGCAACCAAGCTGTAAACGGTCTTCACGCCCGATGGCATGGTTGGGTCGCGTTCCATATGTTCGCGAATCTTCAAGCCTTCTGGCTGGTTGAGAACTTTCCAACGCTGTGAGCGGTGGTCGCCCGCATCTAACGAAATAGTAGCGGTTTCCCCAGGGACAACCACATGGGATTCATCGGGCTGATTCACATCTGTAAAGATGGGTCCCGGTCCTCCAACTCCTCCGATACTGCCTGGCATGGTGCGCTCCTTTAAGACTTAAAGTTTATTGTGACATGTATCGGCACATAAAGTCCTTAGGTTGCGTCTATTTTGTCCGAACGGCAAAATTCAGGATCGCCCGCCCTGACGCAGCAGAGTGAAGGTTCGCGATTTCAACAACTTAGGGAGTCTAGGAGAGCTTCTTACGATTGACGTATTTACCGAGGTTATTAGCCAACATGCCCAACCAAAACTTCATCACAGGCTTCACCAGTGGGTGAATCATCTTGAATACCGAGCACGGCGTGTAGGCCACAGTCCAGGTTAGATGACACCTTCCATCGCCCAAGTCCTTCACAACATAGTTCTCACCGAAGCTTGTCCAGACCTCTTGCGTGGTACCCGTAAAGCAAAAAGCCATGTGCTGACCCCGCTCCCAAGCGATGAAGGTTTCATAAACCTCCATACCGCCGCCCTGGAAGGTAACAGTGCGCGTGGTGCCAACCTGATAGGGCTTGGGACTGGTCCAATCTACTTTGGCAATACCTGTGCCCCACACCGGCCAAGAATGCTCGTCTTCGAATATGTCGAAGAGTTCCTCAGGAGAACATTCAATCGTTCGCTCATAAACAAACCTCTGAGGCGCCGACTCGTAGTAATCGAGTTCGAAAGGGATGCATTTATATTCAGTGCTCATGCCTCACCGCCATACTCTGATTTGAGGATAAGCCACCAAAGAAATGACGGTGTGAAGCGTCGCAAAAAATAAAGCGCTTTGGCAAGGCCAGGCATAATTTGAAAGACACCTTTATGAACACCCTTATCAATCGACATAACGATGTCTTCTGGATCCGCTAGCATTTTGCGGTCGAGAGCTTCTTGTAGCGATTTGGGATTTGACGTTTCCACTGCTTGATTGACGAGAGGCGTGTTGACCATGGGCGGACAAACGAGATGAATATTCACATTGGTGTGACGTAGCTCTTTATCCAAAATCTCCAGGAAAGAGTTCACAGCAGCTTTACTGGCACAATAAGCACCAAAGTGCGGCGTGGGCGCATACCCAGCCATTGAACCAAAACCAATGAAGGTACCGCGATTTTCTTTCGCCATATGCGGCACCGTTTCCATCACCACATTGAGCGTGCCTTCATAATTCACTCGCATAATTTTACGCATGCGGTTCGGCTCATCTGAAATAATTTCTGCCGTGGGCATAATGCCGGCTGCGTGGACAACAAAGTCGATGAAGCCCCACTTTTCGCGTACCTGAGCCACCGCTTGGGTCACAGCATCAGCGTCGCTGATATCTACCACCACGGGTAAAACCTGATCAGGAAACTCACTTTGAAGCTTCTTTAAGCCGTCTTCACCCATATCCAGGGCGCCTACTTTGGCACCGGCCTGGAGGAGCTTACGCGCATAAAGGCCGCCCATTCCGCTGGCCGCACCACTTACAATCGCTACATCTGCTTCAAATGACATTGCTCTACCCTTTTCTTTAATCCCGTGGAGGTCACCTTACGACAGGCGCGTTAGGCAGGAAAAGGAAGAAGCGGGTCGTCTTACAAGGCATTACCGAGATCAAACATTCAGCGCCTAGAATAAACCATGGCGTCGGCGGTTTATGGTTTGCTTAAACGCTGGATAGGGAAAAGAGCCTGCAAGCCTCGCGTGATTTAGAAAAAAATCCAGCAAGATCAAAACTCCAATCCAAGCGGCGATACAAAAAGTTTAGAAAGACAGTTAAGGCCATATATCGCCTCGAATCAGCACTTTAGAGAAGAGTTGAGAGTAGCTCAGCCCAGAGCCAATACGTTAATAATGAGTGATTGGTCTGAATTTAAAGCACCTGTTTAGGGCATTTTTATAACCAAGATCACAAATGTAGGACAGAGGCCTACATTTTCAAGCAACCAATCGGTGCAGTTTGCCGATAATTAAATCGGCCCCCCCAAAGGAGGCAAATAGAATGTGTCCGGATCCTCCAGGTCCGGACTCGAAGCGTGGTTCGACTGGGTTCTTAGGTTCCCCCCAACCTTTCCCCTCCATGGCCGGAAGCGACGCTGGCCATACCCCAGTCGAATTGCCGCCTTCACTCTCCTCCCCCGGAGGGTGAAGGCCCCTGCTTCGATTCTCATCTCTCAAAACAATTTCTTTAAGACGCGGCAGTGACCTACCCAATAAGGCCCGCGAACACTCCACCTACAAGACCAATCCCTGCACCCACTGGCATAGAAATCATACCTGCTAAACCCAGTCCCAAAACGACACCAGTTACCGCGATGCACACCGCTGATTGTAATTTTCCATTAGGCATAACACTTCTCCCCTTAAGACCGGTGCGTGAGCCCCTCGGCCCTCTTTGCACCAGAAACATTCTACAAACTCGAAGGTAAACCTACATGTAGGCATACCATTTTGTAGATTCTCTCTATCAGTCCGTCTTACACGATTGCTTTCAAGTCCATTCTAAAGGGCTTTTAGCACCTCCCTGCCAAGACAGATCTGGCACGAATCTAGCTTAGTTTAAATCAGACGTTGGGAATCGAGGGGATTAAAAAAATGTCAATTTTAGCAACGCTTGAAGACCTTGTAGATACGATGCGAGG
>JABJBS010000049.1 GCA_018668695.1 Deltaproteobacteria bacterium | reverse complement strand
CGAAACGGCCCTCTAGCTTTCCAACACCTCCCCGCCCAGGTTCTAGATCCATAGAATCTGTACAAATCACTGACAAAATCAAAACGACGACGCTTTTGGGTAGCCAAATCTATCCTTGTCCACTACTAGAAAGTTCAAGGTTCTACTTTCAATAGAGGCGCTCCCCAAATTTGCCTCTCCACACTCTCCTTGGTCGTGGTTGCCCCCGACGAAGACCCCAGGAGCTCAACGATGAGTCGCATAATTCTCATGATGATTTTGGCCATACTCATGCTCAATGCGTGCGGCCGCCTCGACCCTCAAACCTCACAAGCGCCTGTATTCATTGTTGAAAATTCATCAATAGACTCTTCCTATACAAAAGAAGAACTCTGCGAAGGTGCCAGCTTGCACCTGCAAAACTGCTTTCAACTGGATACCCCCGTAAAGGGAATCAATCTCGCCTGTGACCCGGAAATGGCGAAGTGGATCACCGAGGCCAGCTGCGACGAACTTCAAGGTGTCACTCCAATGCATGGTTGGTACGGCTTCTTCGACTGGTTCGAGCAATCAGCCTGTAACCTAGGCTGGGCCTACTACTGCACGCCCGAAGGCTGCGCCCAAGACGAGCCTCTTGATAGCTGCAGCGAATACGAAAACTTCAACGATTGCCAAATGTGCGAAATGTACAGCTGCCTAGAATCTGAACACGACCTAAACTGCGGGCAGCGTGGTTACTTTCGAGGGTATGGAAAGAAATACTGCGAACGATTCTCCGCTATTACAGGCGAGTTCATGAGTGATGCGGGCCGCCTATGGCTCGCAGATGTTCGCGAATGCCTGCTCGGTGAAGTCGAACGTATCATCGAAAAAACTTCGGCTTGTTCCGGAATTCGGCAAGAAGCCTTCGACTCCCACCCTCAATGTTACATCGATTCCGGGCTATGCTCGTTGCCACCAGGAGACTGGGCCCACATCGTTGCCACCATTTCCCCTTGGGATAATGACCTCAAGCAAGTGATTCTGTCAGGCGCTGGCTGCCTGCAAGAGTGGACAAATAACTAACAAAATCAGTCACTTAAAAATATCACAGTGGTTCAAATAGCAAAGGATCAATTTTTCCTACATTTGACTACTTTTGGGTAGATTTTTGTGACCAGAATAAACTACTTGCGGGTAGATATGTTCAAAAGGAAGCACAATATGAATTCGATCAAGACCTTTGCACTCGCCGTCACTGCCGCTCTCTGTGCCAGTGCCATCACCTGCGGTGCCGCATTTGCAACCAATCCAGAGCCCATCCGGGCGCTCTACCTCACCGACTACGACGGGTTCTGGCACAAGTATGCTGAACAAACCCAAGAGTTACGGACCGGCCTTTCTCAATATGCAAATGTTGATCTGACCGTCGTTGGTAAGAAGCAAGCCGATACACTCGACACCATGAATACCGAGAACTTCTCAAACGGCTACGACGTCATCGTCTACAACTTCTGCCTCGCAGAAAACAACGACTACGACATGATCCACAACATGATCAGTCAGTCTCGAGACAACGGTATTCCAGCAGTATTCATTCATTGTGCGATGCATAGCTTTCGAAGCACATCAGACAGCTTAAGCTGGTGGGACAACTGGCGCACACGCTGGGCACGATGGCAATGGCAAGTTGCAAACTTTGGTGAAGACTTCCCCCACTGGTGGGAATTTACCGGTGTGGATTCCGTAAAGCACGACTGGAAGCGTTCCGTCGTCGCCACACAAGCAAGCAACCACCCTATTACCGCGCTTCTACCTCAAGAGATCGATTCACCCCGCGACGAGGTTTACCAAGTGACCGCAACCACTGGGGACCTCACACCACTCTACACCGCTTACAGCCCGCAGACGCGCAGAGAAGAAGTTGTGGCATGGACACGGGTTGAGAATGGTACCCGTCTTTTTGGTACGACGTTAGGACACGACTCGAACACCCAAAACCTGGGCAGCTTCTTAAACCTCGTGGGCAATGGAATCCTCTGGGTCACAGATCACCTCAATGCTGACGGCGCTCCTGAACAAGGCTACGAAGGCAATGAGCAATTTCCAAACTACCAGAGCACCGTTACCTGCGATGCTTCACAAATCATCGAAGCGCGTAACATTGAGGAAGTTCAGGAAGCAGTCACACTCGCGAACGAACTGGACAAATCATTGAAAGTGGTTTCCCTCAATACCTCAAACAGCAACAGCAAATTCATATGCCCCGAGCATGGCGGTATTCTTTTAAACGTATGGCAAATGAACCAAGTACTTGCGGTCGATGAAGACCTCATGACCGTCACGGTTGAGCCTGGCATTCGTGCCACAGAGCTTTCTGAAATCCTTCACGGTTATGACTTAGCAATTCGAGCGATGCCAGACTACACCGGCGTAAGCATTGCCGGTGGTATCGCAACAGCCGCTCACCACTCCTCTTTGAATATCCCATCAAGTATGGCTGATATGGTTGTTGGTATGAAGATCGTGGATGGCGAAGGAAACCTACGTGTATTCGACGAAGATACCGTTGCATCCGTTGCCACTCATCTTGGCATGCTGGGCGTGGTAGTGGAAATCACACTCCAAGCAGAGCCTCAGTTCAAGCTCTCCTACGGCCATGAAAAAGGCTCAGACATTGGCCTTGAGTATTTGATTGAAGAAAAAGTTCGAGAGCATGACTACGCTCGTGTGATGTGGTTTGCCGGTAACGACCGCTACGTGATGGATTACTATGACCGCGTAGATAACGACACCTCGGGTACTTCTCAGCACAACCTTTGGGAATCAAGCGCAAGCGCTTTTAGAATTGCCGGAGATATTCCTTACCGAGTCTTAAACTCTGCACCCCTTCGCGCTCAATGCGACAGTGCTCTTCTGCGCTCTATGTTCTGGTTTGCTCCGATTGATTCACAAGAGTCGGGCTGGGGTAAAACAGTTGGATGGTCACACGAAATGCTCGGTTCTTACTGTACTCCCGGCACCTGCCCATGGGACGTAGACAACGTAAAAAGCCGCACCATGGAAGCAGCCTTTCCGCTGGCAGACCTCGCAAACTGGATGGACGACGTGCGCGGCATCATCGATGCGAACCGCGCATGCTTTCCTGTTTTAGGACTCTATCTACGATTCTCGAAAGCTTCCGACAGATGGGCAGCCTTTAACTACGGTGAAGATATGGTAGCCTTCGAAATCCATATTCCAAAAATAGCCAACGAAGACGCAATGGAACGTTCAGCAGCGGTCTACGATGAAATCGTTCAGATGACGATTCGTAAATACGACGGGCGACCACACTGGGGTAAAAACTCCAGTGCCTACTTTGTGGGAATTGATGAAGACAATTACCCCAAGTGGGATGACTTCCTAGAACTTAAAGAAGACCTCGACCCCAACGGACTCTTCAACAACAAGATTTGGCGACAGCTTAATCGCGATGCCGAAATTGTGAATTATCCAGGGTGTGTTCTGGCAAGAGATTGTATCTGCCAAAGCGACAGTGACTGCGGCCAAGGCAAGTCCTGTGTCTCGGGTGGGTTCTATGAAGAGGCCCGAGTTTGCCGCTAAGGCTAAAATGCGTATCAATTTCAGGATTCTAGGCAAAGGCTAGGCAAGCAAGCGCCATTTGGTTATAGAGGGGGCCCGAAAGGACTCCCTATGCCACTGAAATCACTGAATATGCTTCTTGTTTGCCTCGCACTTATCCTCGCTGCCTGCGGGGAAACCACTGCCAGCAATTCCGACCTCCCCTCAGTCGTCGAGCCACCCGCTCCAAGCGCAGAAAACGGTCAAGCCATCCTCGATAATGCTGCGGCATGTGACGAGGAAAAGCCATCGACGT
>JABJBS010000048.1 GCA_018668695.1 Deltaproteobacteria bacterium | reverse complement strand
GGTTCCTTCGCTGCCGGTGTCTGACCAAGTTTCACAGTAGTCTTCAATCACTTGAAGCGTACCGTTGCTGCTTTCGCCTAAGAATGGCTTCTTGCACGAGTAACCCAGTGGGCTTTCCAGCTCCATGTCTACGTTACGGAAATCATTCTGTGCCCAGTTGCTCGCGTTGTTAGCGAACGTCATTTCAACTTTAAGAACATCGTCGGCTACGCCGCTTCGCGCCCATCCGTGTAGATCAACGGTTGAAACTACGTGGTTGGTATCGTTGCTGATGATTCGAAACCATGCGTCCGCAGAGGCCTGTGGGTCACCCGGGTTGAATGCATCGCTGGATTGCGATGGCGTGTAAAGTACGCTGAATGCGATGGAGCCACCTGCAGGAATAGCGGGTACGAACGCTGGTGAGAACGTGAAGTCTCCCGTTGGGTCATCAAGTTCAAGGTCTAATACGAGGTCTGATTGACCGTTGTTTACAACCATGACGCTTCTGTATGCCGTCCAGCCAAGGTTCAACGGGTCTCCAGCTTCTGTTTTGAAGATGAGTTCCGATGGGTTCACTTGAATCACTGGTGGTCCGAGTGAAGAGCCGGTGAGTTGCGCGTTAACTTCAACCGAGCCTGCTTCGTCACCTGCGTGAGCCTGAACAGTTAGAATGTTCTGGTGGTCAGCGTTTGTTGTGGGAGAGAAAGTTACAGGAACCTCAACCCACGTGTTCGGGTCGTTCTCATCGTATGGTGGGAGGTAGAGTGGGTTGGCAGGCGAGATGTCTGCCAGCTCTTCTGGAATACTGAAATCGGTACCCGGGCGAATGTAGATAAACTCAACAACCAGGACAGCATTGCCTGTGCCTTGATTCATTAACTTAACGCTATGTGTCTGTGTTCCGCCGCCTTGTCCTGCGGTGAAGGGTACATAGCCAAAACTAAGCTCAGGTGGGTCGATGACGAGGGCAGGTACGCCGCTGTAGCTGGCGTTAAGGCTGATACCAACGATGCCATTGTCGTCGGCGACATTGCCTGCATCGGAGCGAATCAGTAATTCCCCACTGGCAGAGCCCACGCCGATTGGTGAGTAATTTACGGTAATCTCCAATGACCGCTGTGGCGCGATGACTGTTGGGTAAGATGTAAGGTCGCATGGACTGCAGTCAAACCCTGGGTTGGTACCGTCGGCCATGTCTACATCAGAGATTGTGAGGTTACATTCGCTGTCGTTTGTGACGGTCACGACGGATGCTGACGAGTTACCGAGAGCAACTTCACCGAAGTCTAGACTATTAGGATCGACCACGATGCGCGCCGCGTCATTACCCAAGCAGTCAAAATCTTCGACTGGCACACATTCGCCGAGAACACAGATATAGCCTTCGCCGCAGTCTTCATCCGTTACGCACGGGCCAATTTCTTCGACAGGTATATTTGATGGTGCGAGTCGCTTGTCACCGCATCCAACGATGGCGGTAGCGAATAAAGCGAGTAGGCACAGGTGTCTAGCGACTTGTACGGGCATGTGGGCATTCCTTCCGAAGAATAGGTATTGCGCACAGTAGGCACCTTTGTAACGCACTTTGTCAACTGGATTTAGATGCATGTATTGATTCCCCCAACGCAGCATTGCTGATGACATATGCGGCAAGAACCTACATTGGTTATAATATTTTTATAAATATTGAAAAGTTGTTACAAATCGAGACGTTGCAAATGAATTAAGTTTTCTTTTTATTAGAAATTAATTAGGCCAGACTGTTTGACACACCATGTAATAATGGCTTAGTCGATCGTTATGGATTTTGTTGGCGCAGCAATCAAGCTACTTGAGGTGGCCGGAAAAGTTAGTGAAGGCATGGGCGATGTAATGTCCAGCCGTGACCTTGAAGACCGTCTCGAGCGGATTCCGAGTAACCTTGGTCCGTACGGGGTAGACCCTTTCGGTTTTGATCCACAGTACGTGAAGAAGGTTGTCGGCCCAGCGGCTTGGCTCTACCGAAAGTATTTTCGGTGCGAAGCTCAAGGTCTTGAAAATATTCCTGAAGGTCGCAGTTTGATTATTGCCAATCACTCGGGGCAACTTCCGTTTGATGGGCTGATGATCGGTATGTCGATGTTCCTCGACAGTGAACCGCCAAGGTTCACGCGGTCGATGGTCGAACGATTCGTACCTGCGACACCTTTTGTGTCGCCGCTTCTGGCGCGCTGTGGTCAAATTCTAGGTACGCCCGAGAATTGTCGTCGTCTCTTGGGTTCGGGTGAGTCTATTCTGGTATTTCCGGAAGGAGTCCGGGGCTTGAACAAAACGTGGTCACAACGCTACCGGCTGCAAAGATTCGGACAAGGCTTTATGCGCTTGGCGCTTGAAACGAATACGCCTATTGTTCCAGCTGTAGTGATTGGAGCGGAAGAGCAGGCGCCTACGTTCTACAACGCAAAATCGTTAGGGCGCGCGCTTGGTTTGCCCGCGTTTCCAATTACGCCAACCAACCCTTTATTTCCGGGGCTTGGTTTATTGCCGCTGCCAACACGCTACCGCATTCGTTTTGGCGAGCCGATGCAGTTCGAAGGAAATGCAAATGATGAGGATGATGTGATTCTTGAAAAAGTGTCGCATGTTAAGAATCAAATGCAGCAAATGATTGATGAAGGTTTACGAGAACGAGAGCACATCTTTTGGTAGGGGCTTAAAGTTTTGCGAATTGTACTAACCGGAATATCGGGTCGTTTTGGGCGAAGACTTGCGAATCGTCTAAACCGACATCACGAAGTGATAGGGCTCGACCGGAGGCCATGCCCCGGATTGCCACAAGACATCATTCACCACCGTGTGGATATCAGGCGTAGACCTGCGGAAAACATTTTCCGTCAGGGAGAAATCGATGCGGTTATTCACCTGGGTGTAGTTCACAACTTCAGAATCTCAAGTGAAGAACTCTATGTGCGCAACATCATCGGCACGGAAACACTGCTGCGCTACATTAGTAAATACAACGTTAAGAAGCTTATCTTGTTATCGACGGGCGATGTTTACGGCCCAACGCCAAGCAACAGTCACTTCATCAATGAAGATGCACCTCTCATGGCAAGCCAACGCTTTCCTGAGACACGCTCTATCGTTGCCGTCGACCGAGCCGTGCAATCGTTCTTTTGGAGACACCACGATATTGAGACAGTCATTCTTCGGCCAGCGCACATCGTAGGTCCTAATGTGCGAAATGCACCTTCCAAGTATCTTCGGTTGAGGGTGATGCCAACTTTGGCTGGTTTCGATCCAATGGTTCAACTTACAGCAGAGGATGATTTACTGCGTGTTATTGAAGCGTCCCTTGAGCCAGGTGTTCGAGGCGTTCTCAACGTTGTGAGTACGGACCCGGTTCCTCTGTCTAAGATACTTAAGATTCTAGGTAAGCCAGTGTTACCTGTGCCACACCCGCTCTTTAAATTTTACTTAGAGAAGGCGTGGAAATACCGGCTGGTATCATTCCCTGCGCCTGAGTTAGACCACATTCGATTCAATGCCGTTCTCGATACGAAACGCGTGAACGAAGTGGTGAATGCGAAACCCGACCGTTCCCTTTATGAGATTCTAGAGCCGTTTCGCGGCGATTGATTTACATTGAGAGCATTCGGTAACGGGTATCAATGTCTTTAGCTAAGGCTTGATGCTCTCTGCATCCCACCCATTCATTGACTTTTGTTGCATCTACTGGAGGTTGGTAGAATCTCTGGAGCCACGCTTCTGTGCGCTTGGCGGCGTTGATGATGCTTTCATGACTAACGTATTCCCGCTCGACGGCTCGGATGAGGGCGCGGTAAAAGTCGAGAATCATTTCTGGCTTTTCGCAAACGAGGTAGTGGTCGAGGCCAGCTTTCATCCCCAAAATTGCCATTTCTTGAGCTTCATATCGATCGGCTACAGCTTTCATTTCTAAATCATCACTCATGATGACGCCTTGGAAATTGAGTTCATCACGAAGAAAGTCCATGGCATCTTTTGAGAATGTGGCCGGAACATTTTCGTCGATGGACTCGATGACAACGTGGGCTGTCATGATTGCACCAAGTCCGGCATCAACTGCTGCTTTAAAAGGAGGCCACTCGACCTCTCGTAGCCTTGATAACTCATGACTAACTTTCGGAAGGGCGATGTGACTGTCTAGGTCGGTATCGCCATGACCCGGAAAATGCTTGCCCACTGCTGCTACACCGACGCTGTGAAGGCCTTTCACCACAGCGGCTCCGCATTTTCCTGTAATCTCTGGTGACTGTGAAAATGCTCGGTCACCGATGATTGGGTTATCGGGATTGCTGTTGACGTCGAGGACTGGACTGTAGTCGATGTCGAAGTTCATTGCCCTGACTTCGCGGCCAAGAGCTTGAGCGAATCGATAGCAAAGCTCAGGGTCTCCTATTTCACCCAGCTGGTGCATGGGCGGCCAGACGGTCGCTGGCTCTCGAATGCGCGCAACACGTCCTCCCTCTTGATCGACGCTAAGGCAGAGTGGGTTCTCGGGACGGTAAAGCTTCAGCTCTTTCCCAAGTTCAGCCACTTGCTCAGGGCTCTCTATATTACGTTTAAATAGAATCAGACCGGAAGGCTGAACCTCGCGGAGCACCTCTTTGAGCTCCGCATCGATGGATAAACCTGAAAATCCACAGGTAATAAGAGTTCCGGCTGCTTTACGAATGTCTTCTCGAGTGGCGTACATGCCCGACTTTAAAGCACGAAATGATAGTGGATGTCAGCTTTCTTTGTCCTTGGAGAATAGCTCCACGCAGGTTAGGCTAGAGTATGGGACGAGACCTACTCTACAAGCCACCGGTGCCTATTCAACTTCCCGACGAAGAGGAAGAAGGCGGTCAGGTCAAAAAGACTGGTAAATCTGGTGCTGCTTCGAAGCATCAAGATGTCAGAAAGACTTCAGCTTCGGCACTCGAAGCTCAGCTGCGCCAGAAATTAAATACACAGCAATCGAAGGGTCCGGCCTTTAAAAATCAGTATTTTAACCAAGATGTGAACGCGACCCAGCAGGCCAATATGTCCACGCGAGCAATGTCTGCGCTACGCGGTGCCGAGGGCGCATCAGATCTTCGGCAAGTGGTTCTCCCTGGAGCCACGAAGGAAACGCCCTCGCCAGAAGAGCTACGCAGTAGTTCTGAGTTGATGGGATTAGATGGCGAGCTGGCAACTGATCTACAGGGCCTGCTTCAACGCCAAGGTTCATTTGCCCAGGGTAAGGGCGTGACGGTGGAGATGCTTGAGGCAAGGTTGGCGCAGCTTGAAGAAATGGTGATGGCCCGTAAGGCTGCCTTAGGCCGAGTTCTTCAAGCCGGCAAAGATGTGCCAGCATCGAGTTCTTCGTTGGTGCAGGCAGCCAGTGGCGCAGGCAGCGCGGAGAATATTGATTTGGCCCAAGAGGGCAACCGTTTGATTCAAGCCGTCCAGCAGGAAGCAGGCGACATGCATGACCGTTTGAGGCGCACGCTGGGGCTCAAGAAGCAGTAGAGACCCGACCGCTTTTGTTTTTAGTCCAGCGCCCCAATAGCATCTTCAACTGCACGAACGATGGTTCCTTTACGCTCCAGCGTTAGAACTGCTTCGATATCACGGCTTAGTAGTCTATCCCCATCAAGGTGAGGAATTGCGCTGCGTACCTCTGAGTGGGCTGCGGCTGTTCCACGTCCCAGGGCCTCGGGCTCTTGCAGGTCGATGGCCTGCGCAGCACAAAGTACTTCAACGGCCATGATGGCCTCAACGTTGGTCACGATTTCTCGAAGTTTACGTGCAGAGGTCATTCCCATGGAGACGTGGTCTTCGCGGCTGGCGCTTCCTGGAATGGAGTCGATGGAGGCCGGAGTCGCGTAAACCTTATTTTCGTTCACCAATGAAGCAGCTGTTACTTGAGCCATCATATAGCCCGAGTGAATACCGCTTTCTGGCACGAGAAAAGGTGGCAGGCCACTTAAGGTTGGGTTCACGAGCTGTTCAACACGGCGCTCGGATATATTACCCAGCTCAGCCGTTGCAATCGCAGCAAAGTCCAATGCGAGAGCCAGTGGCTGCCCGTGGAAGTTACCGCCTGAAATCACATCACCCTCATCGGCAAACACCAAGGGGTTATCCGTTGCGCTGTTGATCTCAATCTCGAACACCGAGCGAGCATACTTTAGCGCGTCACGGGTAGCACCGTGAACTTGAGGCATACACCGAAGCGAGTAAGGGTCTTGAACACGGTTGGCACTTTGCCCGCTGGCACAGCTTGAGTCTTCAATCATTCTACGAATGTTTTTCGACGAAGTAGATTGCCCCGGGTGGGGGCGAACGTCTTGGACGCGTTGGTCAAAAGCAGATGAAATGCCTTTGAGGCCTTCCAAGGTCATTGAACCGGCGACGTCGGCAACCTTGCACATGTGCTCGGCCGAGAGCAAAGCCATGGTGCCAACGGCGGCCATAGCTTGTGTACCGTTGACGAGGCTGAGGCCTTCTTTAGCTTCGAGAACAAGTGGCTGAAGGGAAGCGCGGCGAAGCGCATCCATTGCCGGTAGGATTTCTCCATCGAACTCAATTTGTCCTTCTCCAAGCATACCGAGCGCGAGGTGCGCCAAGGGTGCGAGGTCACCGGATGCACCTACAGATCCCTTTTCAGGGATGCAGGGGTGTACGCCGCGATTGAGCATAGTCAGGACAAGATCGATGACCTTCGAACGGATTCCACTGTGTCCCTCTGAAAGTGTCTGTGCTCTTAGAAGCATCATAGCCCGAGTTTCTGGGCGAGAGAGGGGACGTCCAACACCTGCAGAGTGGGAGAGGATAAGGTTGCGCTGAAGCGCCTTAAGCTGATCTGGGGCAACCTTCACTTCGGCAAGCGCGCCAAAGCCTGTGGTGACGCCGTATACAGGCACATCGCCCGCAGCTTTCTCTTCAATCAGTGCTCGTGCCTTATCAACGCGAAGCCGGGCTTTATCACCCATGAGAATTTTGGCACCGTGAGCAACTGCGTAAACAGTTTCGAGAGTCAGTGGCGAATCGCCTAGCATAATTGTATCAGACATGGCCGCTGCTTAGGGTGCTGAGGCGGTGTCGGTCAATAGGCAGTGTGTCATAAAATCAAACGATTTTTCGGCTTGTATCATCCGCTTTGGCCTGTGCTATAGAACCCCAATGCTCGATATTCATTGCCATATACTCCCCGGAGTGGACGACGGGTCTCCCAACATGGAGGTTTCACTCGAAATGGCGGAGATCCTCTATAAAGCAGGAATTCGAAAAATCGCCGCATCTCCCCATTATGGCGAGGGTTCTGCGGGAGATGTTCCGATCGAAGTGGCCACCGAG
>JABJBS010000047.1 GCA_018668695.1 Deltaproteobacteria bacterium | reverse complement strand
TTGCTGGTTTGGGCCAAGGTTAGAAACGCGTCAGACATGGGCGCGCTGCAAAACCACTTATGCCCAGTAAGATGCCAGCCAGGACCCCATTCAGTATTTTCTGTGGGAACAGCACGACTGGTATTGGCCCGAACGTCCGAACCACCTTGTTTTTCGGTCATGGCCATTCCCATGGTCATACTGTCTTTTTCAGAGATTGGAATACAACGAGGGTCGTAGCTATTGCTCAAAAGCTTTGGAAGAAATCGCTTGGCGAGTTCTGAGTTGTTTTGAAGTGCAGGCACTGCTGCGTAGGTCATTGTAAGCGGGCAACACACGCCGCCCTCAATCTGGCCCAGTAGATACTCGAGCGCAGTATGCGCTACATGGCCCCCCGTATCATCTGTTTTCCAGGCAAGGGAATGAACACCAAACTGCATCCCGAGTTTCATCATGTGATGGTAGCTTGGGTGAAAATCAACTTCGTCTATTCGGTGGCCGAAGCGGTCGTAAGTTTTGAGTTCGGGCTTGTTGCGGTTGGCAAGTCTTCCGTGCTCAATCGTCTCACTTAGACCAAGTTCCCGGCCAAAGGATTGGAGAAGTGTGCTTGACCATTGAGCGCCGTAGCGCTCCACCGCTTGAGCCAGTGGAACATCGAGCTCAAACAGGTTGTAGTTTTCCAAATGGGTGGGCTGGTTTGCTACGTGGTGCGTGGGGAGTTCGTTTATAGGGCTACGAATGGGCATAGTCAGACCTGAAGATAAAAAGCTACAAGGGCGAACAGAATCACTAAGGCCGCTAATTATAAGGATATGCTTTGCAACCTACGACGTCAGAACTGATTAGCTACCGAGGACATGTTTGATGCCCGCCAGAAGCGGCTCTTCTTTAAACGGCTTAACAATCCATGCGGTTGCGCCAGCCTCGCGGCCTTCATTGGCAACTTCGCTTGAGGACTCCGTTGTTAGAACGAAAATAGGAGTATCCTTGTGGTTGGGGATCATACGGATTTCTTCGATCATCTCCAGACCATTCATGTTTGGCATATTGATGTCGACGATGAAGAGGTCGATCTCAGGGTGCGACATGGCTACCGTTAGGCCTTGGCCTCCGTTGTCTGCTAGCAGAACCGTGTAACCGTGAAAGCGAAGTGTATGTGAGAGTTGCTCACGAATAATTCCGGAGTCATCGACTACCAGTATAGTTCTATCTGACATTGTATTATCCCCTTTGTCCTAATGCTTTTTGGCATTGGATTTGTCTGCACTAGAAGAACGAGAGGCCACCCGGCTCAAGTATCTTCTGTTTTATATTCGGCTGAATGGCATTGACGTTAAACATGTCCAATACAAGCTCAACGAAAAGCGATTCTGTTTGGTCGGTAAGTCTTGTAACCAGCGATAGGGCGCCTGCCCCGTACTCTAAACTGGTGGTGTCACCTCGCACTGTGAGCGGGCATGAAATCTCTGCCTTCATTCCGTTTTGAACCAGAAAGGCTTTAAACTTCCCAACCACGGTGTTGCACATTTCACCAGCAAGTGCGGCGGCTTCATCCGGTTCTGCGGCGCGGTCTGCGGGCAGGATCTTGTCACAGGTGTTTTTGAAGAAAGCCTCGCTCCCACTGACGACGACTGAGCCGGTCGTACCTGGTCCACTGAAGCTAATCACCGACGAGATCTCTGCGAGCGCCGTTTTCTCGACGCGGACGTATTCCTGCATCACCTGTACTTCAGTTTTAAAAGACTGAAGTAATGCACTGCGTGCACTGAATTTCATGGCGTTGGCGACGATACGTGGAAAAAATCGATTGATAAGGAGCTGTTGTAATCTGAGAATAACAAAATTGGAGGATGCGTCAGACTCCACGATAGCATCAGGTAATTCAGTTCGGTGATTGGGTGCCAATACACCGGGTGGACAAATCCACATCACTGGGGTTTCAGGTTGGTTCTGTTTAATCTCGGTAAATACCTGCCGGCCCCGAAGTTCATCAAGTCCGTGAGCATCGACTGCGATCAGCGCCAGCTTACTCTTTCCTTCAAGTAGATTTGGAAATTCCTCGTGGTCGTGGGTCTTTGTAACTTCAAGCTTAAGATTCTCAAGCTGAGATACAATCGTTGAAAGGTGACTTTCGCCGTGTCCTACAAGCAGTGCCACGCGATCGACATCCATATTTACCCCCTCATTACTCTTCATGTAGCTGAAAACATTTGGAGACCACTTAGTTGAGCGCTCTCGTCAGCTAATTCTGCCAGTGCTTTAAAGTACAACCCAATGACCTTCTTCTCAAGCACTGTCACCGCCTGCATTTTCAAGTGCTCTTGAATTTCTTCCTGGGACGCTCCTCGAACCAGTCTCTCCAGCTCAAGCTTACGATGGTCGAATATTTGTTGCAACGTGTCATGTGTGTCCAGCACATGTCCGATTTTACGAGCTTCTTGAGCTGTACCCAAGATTAATTTTGAGGCCTCGGTGGACATCGACTTGGGATTGACGGGTTCGACCCAGTCGAGGAGACACTCATGACGAAAGGGCTGAATGTTTTCAGCGCTGATGGATGCTCGGCGAAGTTGGCTGCTTAGGTTGGCAAGGACCTGTGGAGACGGCCCTTCAAATTTCGCGAGTTTAAATGCGGTCACCCCGGTTGCATCGATGGTGGATAAGTTGCCCTCGATGGCGGTGTGGGCAAGCTGTAATATCACGCCAATTAAGCTGTCTTGATCGAGTTTAGCGTTCATCGCTGTTTGGAGAGGGGCAAGTTGAGGTTGCTGCCAAGGCAAAGCTTGAGCGGCGGCATCTGTGGCACGGTTTAGCCAGTCTTGGAGGGGCTTGGAGTCTTGCTCGCCGTCCCCAAGTTCTCCGGCGGCCTCCAGTAATTGGATGAGTCCAACCAGTGTGCGCAGCAGTGGTTCGTATAAAGCTAGAATCGAGGCGATGAGCGGCATGCGGCCCGGGAGATCGAAAGTCCTGGTTATATCAGTCAGGGGGAGCGCACGCTGGATGGAGGTGCAACGTGAGATCATACGAGAGCAGAGGTCTAGAACAGCTTCTTGGGTGAGATAGAGTTCTGAGAGTGCGTAACGGGAAATCGACGTAAGCATGCCCAGATACATACGGTTGAGGCTGGGAGCTTTGGAATCCGTTGGTTCTAGGCTGCGTCTGCCCTTGGTGAGGAGATTCTTGACTGTTTCATCGAGTACCATGGACGCAAGCTCTTCTGGTATTTCCTCGGCCGCAGACTCAGGGAGTTCCACCCTCACATTCGGACCAAACACGGCAGGCATGCTGTTCCAGAATTCTTGCATCATGCGGGGAGATTGCTCGAAAATAAATTGTAGACTGGCGCCGGCCTCTGAAGTCGCAAATTCTTTCCAAAGTTTAAGTCCTTCAAGATTGAGCGTTAAGAGCCCGTTCCAGTTGCACCGAACGGTTAATAGTCCTTTTGGGAGAAGATTTGGCAACTGAGTGAATTCGGCCTTCTCGTCCAAAACCCCCTGCATAACCAGTTCTGAGCCATTCCAGTTCATATTCAAGATTCCGACTTTTGGCTTGAACTGGATGGTGTTGCCGCGAGGGGGTTTCCAGAGTTCCGTGCTTCGAGCGAGATTGAGGCAGGCCGTAAAGGCCTCCGGTGCAAGAGGTGTAGGTAGCCAGCCTACCACGCCGGCCATTCGTGAGATTTCCCTAAAATTTGGGTTCATTGATTCGGTGAGCAACCAGATGATTGAGCTGTCATTTGTGGCCTCAGCGATAAGATAGGCCAGTTCTAAGGAGTTGACCTCAGGGGATTTGTCGCTGAGTAGGTAGATCATTTTTGGGTTGGTTTTCCAGGGCCGAGCACGCTGGATTTCTTCAGCAGTTTTAAACCATCTCAATTCAAAGTTGAGCGTATCGCTGAGGCTGTGGAGAACAGGAGCGGAGGTATTTAGGGGGTCTAGTACATTCACCGCCCAGGACGCAGCCTTCAGTTGGTCAGCCTCGGTATTGTGTACCTGCTGCACTTTGGTCATAGGCTCGGTCTCCCAGGAGCCGGTAGCAGGTCAGCAATCAGTCAAGCTGGTAAGAGCTGACCTGAGATGAACTCCACTATATACTATATCGTTTGATTTGAGCCTGATGGAAGGAAAGGATCTCGATACTTAAGGGTTTCTAATTAGGCCAGATCTAAGGTGCATTGCACTTTGGGATCCGCTAAGATGACAAAGAATCGAAAGCTCATTAGCCGCGTTCACTCGATGATGCTCAGGATTCTATGGGGGTAGATAGCATGGAGTTGTCCAGCAGGGTCTTGGTTTACGACCATGAGGCCGAACAAATGGATTCGCTTAAAGCCTTTTTCAGTAACCGCTCATTAATTGGATTGAGAGTCGGGTCTGAGTCGAAAATAATCGATGTCCTCAACACCAATATTGACCTGGGCGCAGTATTCCTAAGTGGTCAAGTTGCCGACGAAATTATCATCGATATTCACCGATTGCGCTCTGAGCTACCCATCTTCATCCGTCAATCTGAAGCAGAGCCGGTTTTGGCATCGGTCCCAGTTGTGCCGTACGAAACAGGGGATGAGGACAAGCTCGACCAGTTGGTGAACACCTATATTTTTAACCGCTACTATCCTTCCGAGTTGATTCGTTTGATTGCTGAGGGAACCCGAGATGTCGTCGCCGACGTTTTCAGTGGGGTCAATGTAAAATACGAAAAGCCATATTTGATTCGCGACCGAATCATTTATGGTGAGTTGTTTAGTTTAATACGTATGGAAACCGATTGGTGTCGTGGTTACATGATGCTCCAAATGGCGGAAGAGCAGGCGGGTAAGTTGATTCAGCAGGGCGACGTCCCAGGCATTATGCCTACGGCTGAGGAACTCAACTTTCGTGTCGTGAATTCACTTTTGAGCGAATTGACCAACTCGGTTTGGGGGCGGCTTAAGGGTTCCTTTGCACCGAAGGGCTCGGTCAAAGAAAAATCGAAATTCAGCTCCGAAATCCCAAGCGTCATTAATCACTCACGAAACTACATAAGCTTTGGTACCGATGATCCGAAGCTTTGTTTTAAATACACGTTGAACAAAGAAGGTGCTGAGCATCCGATGGTGGTTTACCAGAAGTTTGCGTTTCACCTGAAGTGGGAACCTGAATCGATGAAAGCAGGATTCGAACAGGTCAACGATATGGTCGAAGAGGGTGGTTTGGTATTTCTCTAAGGTAAAGAAGAGGGATATCGGCATGAACTCAAATTAATGAGGTTGGTGTGCAAGGCAGAGTAAAGACAAGTCTGAGGCGCAAGCTGATTATTACAACGGCCATGACCTTACTCCTGGTCAGTGTGGGCACAATTTCGGTTGTTGCTAGGCTTCAAGTGCAACAGTCAGACGAGCATTACGCTAAGATCGGAGAAGGTATTACCAGCGGCCTAACGGACAAAGGTATCATCTTGGCGACGAATCACGCCCTGGCATTGCGAGGTTTTGTAGAAGCCAATGCTTTCGGCGACGTTAAGGATTTGGTGAACCGTACGGTAGCCGAAGATGTTGATGTCATTTATGGACTCTTCGTTGATGCAGATATGAGTCCTTGGGCTTTTGCCGCACCTGGTACAAACGAAGAAGATACAGAGATCACGGGTTGGGAGAAGCTGGGCGTAAGTGAAGAAATGCTGGAGCAAGATTCCGGCAACCGACAGTTTACGATTTATGATCAGGATATTCTGGAGTTTTCATCGAAGGTGGAAGTGGACGGGGAACTCCTGGGTAGTATCCGCTATGGATTGTCGAAAGCTAGGATCGACAAAGAGCTACAAATCGCGAGAGAAGAATCAGATGCCGCACTGATTGAAATCATGAAGATTTTAATTGGTTTGGGCTTCTTCTTTGTTTTCGTCGGTGCGTTTCTTACTTGGCGACAGGCCATCCGAATTACCAGCCCGCTGGGAGTTCTTACGGAAGCTGCGGATGCAATTGCATCTGGAGATCATTCGGTTCAGGTTGATGTGCAAAGCGGTGACGAAATTGAGATTCTCGCATCTTCGTTTAACAAGATGGTTCGAGACTTGGCAGCATCTTACGATGAACTTGAGCAGTTGAACAAAGGGTTGGAGGAGAAGGTCGAAGAGCGGACTCGGGACCTACAGCAGAAAACCGATGACGTAGGAAATATGTTGAAAAATCTTCGGCAGGGTATTTTCACCGTTACCGAGGGTCAAACGATTCACCACGAGTATTCCGCGTACTTGGAAAAAATTCTCGATACAAAAGATATTGCCGGCAATAGCATCATGGATGTTTTGCTCTCTGGGACAAACCTTGGCCCAGATGCAGTCGACCGAGTTTTTGTAGCCCTGAGCAATATGCTGGGCAAGCCGAGCATCAATTACGTGATGAACGGGCACCTACTACCCAGAGAATTTGAAAAGGATGCTCCGGGCGGTGCGATTAAGATTCTGGAAGCCGAGTGGAACGCGATTACAGATACGGGCGGTACCACCCAGAAGATCATGGTGACCTTGCGCGACGTTACAGAGCTACGCCAGTTACAGCGTGAGATGGGTGAGCAGAAGCGACAGCTGGAGATGGTGGGTCAGATTTTGGCGGTTCGGATTGATGACTTTAAGACCTTCATCTTCTCGAGCACCGAATTTCTCGATCGAAACCAGTCTCTCATTTTAGGAACCTCGGAGCGTGACTCTGAAGTCATTGGAGAGCTCTTTCGAAATATGCACACAATTAAAGGTAACGCCCGAACTTACGGTTTTACCTTTTTGAATGACATTCTGCATGAGTCGGAAACCCGTTATAAAGAATTACGTGAAGATGAGGACAAACCTTGGGATCCTGCTGAGTTACTTGAGGAGCTGGATTTAGTTACGGCTGCAACTCAAGCTTATATCGACGTCTTTGATAATAAGCTAAGCAACTTGGCTGACAACCAAGTGACCGAAGGGGCCGGTGTTTCCGGAGAATTCGTACAAGAGCTTAAAGGACTCATCGACGGTGGACGAAACGGCGGCTTAGGGCTTGAGGCAATTTTAGACGGTCTCGAGTGCTCGGTACGTATCAATACGGGACAAGCACTCGGGGATGTCTTGAGTTCAGCTATTTCGGGAATGGCGTCTATCGCTGACGAGCTTGAAAAACCTATACCCGCCGTGGATATTACGGATCCTAATATTCGTATCCCTGCCGATGTAGCGCCACTGATACAAAATGTCTTTGTTCATGTATTTAGAAATGCAGTCGACCACGGCTTAGAATCAGCCAAGGAGCGCGAAGGCGCAGGTAAAAATCCAAATGGAACCATTACCCTTGAGACCAGCTTAGAGGAAGATCGGTTGATTGTTCGAGTACAAGATGATGGCCGAGGGTTAGATATCGGCGGCCTGAAGCGTAAGTACAGTGAAATTAACGGGGGCTCTGAGGTGCCGGCAGACGAGGCGAAGATTGCAGAGCTGATCTTTTACTCCGGGCTTTCAACGGCTGAGCAAGTGACCGACATATCTGGTCGGGGCGTAGGTATGGATGCGGTGAAGAAGTTTCTGGAAGACCGAGGTGGTTTCGCTCAAGTGGAACTTACCGGTAAAGAAGGAGCGAACTTTCGTCCATTCTCTCTCGTCTTCGGCGTGCCGCTCTAGTTCATTCAAGTCTTCTTCAGGCTCCTCCATCAGAGCCATATTCATTAGACCTATTCTAGCCCTAGTCACTAGGCCGATATCTTATGGGGTGTTGTGCGAAACTCCGGCAGAGGTGGTCAATTATCTTTGAGCAGGTAAGTCGCACTCATCCTCAGCACAACCATCTATAGATTCTGCGGGTTCTGGATAGAGATAAAAGGGTTTGCTGCGGGCTACGGCCGTTAACTTCTTTTAGTCGACTTGCACATCAATCTGGTCCAGCGCGTTTTCTTTAAGCTTCAGATACTTCTTCGCGAAGGGTACCAGGAGAACCTTTTCAATCGCTACAGGCTCCTCGAGCTCTTTGTCGCCAACCTGCCAGTCGTTCTCTTGAAGGTCGAATAATAAGTTGGCTGCTTGGACGCCCAATGCAGTGTGGTCTGGTAGAACTGCGAACGACCCAAATCTAAACTTGGACGATACGAGTGATTGAACGTTGACCAAGACAGGTTTTTCATTGCGCTTGAGTGCAGGTAGCCAGGACTTAATGAGCAGGTTTTTGTTGAGCAAGACGTTGTCGTTTAAAATCCAGATGGCGTCTACTTCATCGCTTTTGGTCAGGGACTTAATGGTTTTCTTAAGGGATGTCTTCACATTTTTGGTGTTAAGCCTTTTCGCTACGATTTCAATCTTCTCTTGGGCCGCCATCGCCTTTTGCTCGTTAATAAAGTCGTCAAATACGTCGCGATAGATAACGCCCACTCGGCGAATCGGCTGATCTAGGATATTACGTAAGCCTACGAAGCATGTGATCGCAGCAATTTCGTAATTGATTCCAGTGCCATTTTGAACACCGCTGCTGGTTTGGCGAAGAAAAGAAGCCATCATCATCAGAGCAGGTGGATGCTTAGTCGCGGGGTCGAGGCTGGCTTGATATTTCTTATAGAGGTTAACCGTTGGGTTATTCATTAAGACGACGGCTTTAGGAGAAGAACTCTTGAAGAAATTGCCTAAGTCTTCAATAGAGGTGCTTGAATCAACATATTGCGTTATCAAGTTGAGGTCTTCGCCAACTTCTTCTTGAAGTCCAACAAGCGCACTTTTGGCACCAGATGAATCGGGCATAAGAACAAGAATATTGTCAACGTTTTCGGCAAAGGCCTGATTTGCTAACAATAAACTCGTTACGGCTATGAACCGAGCGGTGGCTTTCATGAACTTTCTCATAGTGCCCTCCAGGAACTCACTCGCATGATATCTTGTACTTTGCCTTGCAGTTTCTTAACGGCAGATTGAATCAGCTTTTTGTTGGTATCCGACAGAAAACCGAGTGCAGGCAGCCCAACTTTGGCTCCACTGATAGGAGTCACTTTTAGGTCTAGTTTTGATTTAGATTTGAACGCTTTGACATCTTTTTCTGGGATGAGGACCGCGTCGGCGACTTTAAACTGCAAGAGAGACAGCAAGTCTTCCGGTTTTGAAACCCGTTTGATCTTAGGTTTCTTCGAAGTCTGGATCATTTTGGATACGAAGTTGGCCATTTTTTTACGACCCAGGAGGTCGACAATGCCAATCGTTAGTTGGGTCTCGGCTTGAATCTCAACGGTTTTACCAACCGAAATAAGTACAAATGATTCATTCGGGCTTCCCTTATCAAGGCCTTGTAGGCCCACAGAAATGCCGGTTTCATTGTCGATGACTGGCCGATACGAGAGAATTGCGTCTGGAGGCTGTTTTTTAATGTTTTTCTGGAAGTCTTTGACGCGTCCGAAAACAGTAACGTTTACAGTAGGAATTGCTGAGTTTAGCATCTTTTGAAATGCGTTGGGTCGAACATCTGTTGGCAGGTACACAAACATGGAGGGCTTATCAGCGGCGTGAACCAGAGCGGGCGTTGCAAAGCTCGTTAACAGGCATGCTGTGCCCATTACTAAAAGGCAGAGTAGGCGTTTGACGCGCCCTATAGTCCGCTGAGCTCGAGACAATATTTTCCCCAATTGGTGCGGCACCAAAACCCCCTTGGTACCTCAAAAAAGTGTACGCAGGGTCAGAGTGCCAGTCAACCCGCTACGTTCTTCTAGGAATCGCTCTTGAGGCTTTTCCTAGACTTAGATCTCTGAAATCATGGAAACGCTAGATGAGTTGAAGACAAGGTGACCTCTCAATTATTTTGAGGCAGGGTCTGAACAATGGGTAGGGTTGGGGCTGCGTGAAATCAGGGAAGCAACAAAAATGCCGGCTTCTCATTGTGAATACGCCGGAAGTCATCTCGTTGAGATTCAACGAACTTTTCCGTCCGTTTTTTGAGTGTCGTATCATTTCACCCGGCGACGATGTCGCGGGACCCGCGTCTTATTATCGGCCAGCCGTCATTATCGTGGGAACCATTGGTTCGATGGATGCGGGAATTGAGATCTGTCAAAGTCTAGATCGAGAGCCGACGGTGCGCGGCGCGCGCGTGATTGTTTGGAGCTCGGAATATCAAAAAGAGGCATTCGAGCGATGTCGCGATGTCTTTGCAGATGATGTTGCCCTCTTAAACTTTGTTGATGGCGGATTGACTGACCAATCAACTTTTGAGTTTAGATCACGGGTACTCTTGCATCGAGAAATCAAACTCGCAGAAGACGATATTTTAGAGTCGCAAAGTGAAGTGGCGGCGTCTCAAACCTACCTTGAAAACATCGTTAACTCGATGGGCGACGCACTTGTCATTCTCGACGAGAATGAAGAGGTACAGCGGGCCAATGAGCCGCTCTTTGCCATGATGGACCGAGCCCCCGAGGATATC
>JABJBS010000046.1 GCA_018668695.1 Deltaproteobacteria bacterium | reverse complement strand
GTGTACGCTCAAGGTAGACGACTTTGCAATATTCGTTCATATCGTCAAACCTGCCTTTCCAATCCTCACCCATGACCATGATATCCGCTGCTTGTTCTTGGATATACTGGCCTTTGAGAGCCAAATCGTGCTCGACGAAGACTTCGTCTACGCATCGAAGGGCCCGAACTATCGCCAGTCGGTCTTCAAGTCGGCATACGGGTAACTTGCCTTTTTTAGACATGTTTAGCTCGTCTGAGGAGACTCCAACACAGAGGCTATCGCCCAAGGCCCGAGCTCGCTCTAGAATCCGAAGGTGCCCTACATGAAAAAGGTCAAAGGTTCCGAATGTGATTACTTTTGCCATCTGATATCCCGGTGTTGTCGACTGAACCTGAGTAAGCCACGTAGATCCGTCATCTCGAGCTGATTTGACTGCCAAGCCCTATGCATCTCCAAGCTTAGAGGCCCTCTAGCAGCCTGGCGACCCTTACGCCAGAGCTACCGTCACATGCACCAACCCAGCGTTTTCGGAACCTATCGAGCTTTTCTGAGCCGGTTTCAGCTGACTTTAAAGCATCGAGAAATGATGCTGAACCGGGTTTGGTAACCAAATTTGGTACCTCATCAATAAACCCTGGAGTGAGCTGGTTACGATAGTGGTCGAGGTCGTCAGCGAAGCAGATGGTTGGGGTCTGAGCCGCGATGGCGTCGAGTAGGCCGCCTGAATAATCACTGATGAAAATATCGGCTGCAGCCAAAAGCGTTTGAATCGTGAGGTTTTGGGCATGTGCATCGATGATTTTATGGTGCTTGGGCTGAGGTACTAGATTTGTGCGGCGTGTTCTTTCGTTCATGGGTGTTGCAGCGAGACTCGGGTGCAGGTTGATAATGAGCCGCTCGTCATCTGCTAAGGCTTCGTTGATTTCGTCGAGATTGATTGAAGAATAGTGAAAGACGCAGTCTGGCCATTGTCCCCGGAAGGTTGGTGCGAACACGTATATTCGCTTGCCAGTGAGAGACGGTATTTGGCTAATCAGTTGGCGTGCGAAGATCGACTTTTGCTCGGGATCTATGAGGAAGTCGGTTTTGATGGACCCTAATGGTAAGACACGACTTGGCGGTACGCAGAAGGCCTCTGCATACATAGGTATCATTTCAGCGGAGGGTGCAATCACATGAGTGAAGTCACCGGACCGTTTCTTAAATTCAGACTCCGTGAGCTGTGATTTAAGGTTGGCGCCTTTTTTGATGAATCCCGTTGAGTGCCAAATCTGAACCAGTTTCTGATGGGTTTGGTAGCCGGAAGGAATACCTCCTTCAGTGACCACCACTTTCGACGTTAGAAGCTTCAGATAGTTTTCAACGCCGAGGCCCCGTTTGGGGTCGTCGAATATTACACAGGGAGGCGATTGAAGATGCTTTGCCAGGTGCCGTGGGCCATCTTCAATGGAGGGAAGTGAGTAAAGAGTGATATTGGGACCGTCGAGCCGGCTGGCAGTCATGCGTGTGGGTTCTTTAAGCGCGTTGCGAATGATGGGCCAAATGTTGGCTCTAACGGACTGCGCTGCCGTTTTCACCCGGCCTCGAGCGACGAATTGAAAGACAGTTTTAGTATGGGCTTGGAGTGTATCTGGACCAACTTCATCGGGCAGTGAACTCACGTGCTGCTGAATTTTATGTCGTAGATAGTCGATGGCATCAGGATTCTGGACTGAGGCGCCGCTCTTGATGGGTTTCTCTAATAAGAGTTGGTGTTCTTGTTTGGAGTCATATGCCTCTTTTATAAGTTGAATCCATTGTTGCGCGATGAGCTTCGGCTCTCGGCTCTTCACGGAGTTGAGGCCGTTTTGAGACAACTCTCTCCACTTGGCGGTCTGGGTTGCCACTTCAAACATCGCTTGCACCATTTCGTCGGTGGATCTTTCATTCACCAAGTGCCCACCGTTTGGATGGTCAAAACATTGTGCGAGTGCTTCGCAGTCACGGTAACCCAATATGGGTAGGCCTACGGACTGAGCTTCTCCAGCAACCAGTGGCCACCCTTCGAATTTCGACGGCATGAGAAGAATTTGGGAGGCCGATAGCTCTTGGATGGGGTTATCGGTGTGACCCCGAAATTGAACACGGCCGAGTATTCGTAACTGTTTTGAACGTTCTTTGAGCTTATCGAGAAGCGGTCCTTCTCCAAAGAAGACATAGTCCCAGTTTGGGATACGTGAAGAGACTTTGGCGAAGGCTTCGAGGCCATCGAGAAGCCCTTTCTCAGGGCTAAGCCGGCCAATGCTGATGAATCGATTGCGTTGGCCTTGCGACGGTTCTTGGGCTCGCAGGTTGGTCTTAGCGGTGGCATTCGGGATAACTCTCACTTTGTTTGCATCAGTAAGCCCTTGCGGGATGCAGGACTCACGTAAAACGTGAACTTTGTCAGAGGAGTCGATCACCGCATTTCGCATGCGCATTTTTTCTTCGAAGTCTTGCCCGAATCCCCACCATTTTTCGACATAAAAGTCAGGCTGGTTGTGCTCAGAAAAGACCAGTGCGGTATTGAGCCCGTCCAAGGCTACTGGAAAGGTTGAAGCTACACCATTGGTGGTCATCGCTACGATGACGTCCAGCTCTCGTCGTTTTACAATGTCTCGAAGTTGCGCTGCGTGGTCGAGTGAGATTTCGTAGGGTATGTGCTCAACGCTGACACCAGCAGGCAGCGCGGCAATGGGAGCAAATTGGCCAGGAGGTGCTACCCAGGTGACGGTATGCCCATCAGCGGTGAGTGCCTTAGCGACTTGGAGTCCAACTTTTTCGATGCCCGTGACTTGTCGAAAGAGAGACACTGTATAGATGCCAATTTTCATTAAGAAATCCGATAACAAAGGGCTCTTTGATGCGCAATGCTGCAATCTGCTTAGTCTAGGGAATATCGGTTTTCAGATAGAATAACTGTTATAAGCCGCAGGTTTATCTCTATTTCTCGTGACGTTTTAAGCGTCTCAATCAAAGTATTGATTGTATCCATCACGGTAGAGATTCACGACCACTGGATTATCAAGTGAGCTTACGGGCGTTGGAATGCGCTTCATATCGTTTGGAAATGTAAACAAGGAGGGCAGCAGTTCGCTGGTTAAGTAGCGGGCCGATGGATGTACTTCCAGTTCCGATACGTCGATGGGCTGCATTGACGCCACGACAAATCCCCAGGTTCCAAATGATGGAACAACCGTATGGTACGGACGGGCAATGAGCTGGCGCGGCTGCTCCGGGGAACCAAACCTGGCTGCTTCGAGTGTGGTTACAATCGACCAGAAGGCTGCTCGAGAGCGAAACGGGCTGGTGCATTGCGCGGCAAGGCGACCGGTGGGTGTGAGGTGGCGGCCAACCAATTCAAAAAAGGGCCGCGAGTATAGCTTACCAAGGTTTGCATCGGATGGGTCGGGAAGGTCCATCAGAATCACATCGTAGAGCTCGCTGGTTTGACCCATGAATTTCATTGCGTCTTCGTTGTAAATTCGAATCCGAGGATCTGAGAGTGAGCCGTTATTGAGTTCGCTGAACATAGGGTTATCGCGAAAGGCAGCGGTAACTTCAGGGTCGAGGTCGACTAAGTCGAGCTGGGTTACATCTGGATAACGCAGCACTTCTCGGGCAGCCATACCATCGCCGCCTCCCAGGATCAGAACCCGGGACCGATTGGGTGCAGCTGCCATAGCAGGATGAACAAGGGTCTCATGGTAACGGTATTCATCTACGCTTGAAAATTGGAGATGTCCGTTGAGGTAGAGACGGATGTCGTCTCGCCAACGAGTTACAATCATACGTTGGCTGCCCGTATTGCGCGCAAAGATAATATCATCTTGGTAAAGTTGGTCTTCAAAATGGAGGGTTGCTTGGGAAGAACCTAAAAACCCCACACTCATCAGAAAGAGAAGTCCAAAAGCTAAGCTGGTCAATTTGCGACGACCGGTAAGTGGTCCTTTAACGGAGCGAATCAGATAGAGGGCAATCCCAATATTGAGAAACCCCATTAGAAAGCTGCCACGTACCAAACCAAGTTGCGGCAGGATGACAAACGGAAAGACAAGTGACGCCAAAAGTGCGCCCACATAGTCTAGGCTCATCACATGGGCGAGTGTTATCTCCAGGCCCACGGTATTGCGCAGTATCCGAATGACCAATGGGATTTCCATGCCGACCAATATGCCGATGGTAATCACCAGTGAAGTAAGCACCATGCCGTAGGCTTCGGTATAGGCAAATGCGGCAAAACCTAGGCCTGCCGCGAGTCCGCCAATACACCCAACTGCCATTTCAATAAGGATCAGCCGCTCGAGGAGCAGCTCTTCGATGAATTTGGAAAGATAAGCACCGATGCCCATCGAGGTGAGAAACATGCCAATGACCAACGAGAACTGTGTGACAGAGTCACCCAGGAGGTAGCTGGAAAGTGTTCCTGCGATGAGTTCGTAGACCAGACCACATACCGCAGCGACGAATACGGTGAGGAGCAGGGCAGGGCTTGAGACTTCTGCCATGGGCGGTGCTACATTGTTGGACATGACTACTTAATGGCTGCCGATAGGATAATGGCAAGACCAATGAGTCCGCAGCCAATGATAATGCCAAGGGCTGAATTGTGTTCTTCTTCAATTTCTTTACGCACCGAAAAGGGTGTGAGTTTTTCCATGAGATTGATTCCCACGCCGAATAGAATCAGCCCTACAAAGAAATAGACGATGGTGGGAATGATTCCCCATAGTTCACTTATAATAGTGTCTGGCATAATTTGCCTCCTCTAGTTGTTCGATTACTTGCCACGGTGGTGTCCGCCTCCGTGAAAATAGCGTCGCCCCTTATTGGTACGCTTAGAGTCTTCGCGTACGCTTAATGCCTCACGCGTGGGCTCTGAGAGGCCAATGCCCGATTGAGCAGCCCACATAGAGCCTAGTCCCGATAAGCCCATGACGATGGCTAGAATGCGTGCTCCGCGGGTCATGAGATTTGCCCTTTTGTCTTTTGCTTATGCATCGTCGCCCCAGCGCACTGCCGAAAAGCTGGCCTTGGCGATGATTTCTCCAAAAAACCAAATCAGGGAAAAAAGAAAGACCGCCAATGGATAACGCGAGAGCCAGACGCCTTCTTGGATGACGATGTCGACGTGGCCTTGTTTATCCCACCAGTCTTTGTTGTTGGGAGTTTCGCCGGTGACCACGAGTTTGTATTGACCGGGGTCCTTGATTTTTAGGTATATCTCTCTCTGCCGACTTCCTTCGGACCAGGACTCTCCGCCCTCATACCCGTGGTAGTAGGAGATGTTGGTCGAGAATTCGTGTATGCGATTTTCGGCGGCATCGATGAGCATCATGTCTAGATAGACCCAGCTATTGTCGACTGGCGCAAAAGCTTCGAGCTCTACCAATGTATCGGATTGCGTGATTTCAAAATATTGGGACTGGTATTCTTGCCCGCCGGAATACTCCTTGGGCTCTATGGTCATTTTGTCAACATGTTGTCCCTTAGCATTGACGACCATGGCGCAAAGCAGCATGACGAGAGCACTATAACCCTGGATCTTTTTGCTATAGCGCCTAAACGGGCTGCGGATGAAAGGCTGTGAAGGTGCAACGCCTTTGCGCTTGCTTAGCTGTGCCTCATCGAAACCAAAAGCGGCCGCCACCTCGCTTGGTTGAAGATATTTTCCTTTAAAGGCTTCGAGTTCGTTGTTCGATTCTTCAATGCAGATGCTGTAGGGCGGGCTGATTAAATCGGTATAGCTCGATTCATCCCCAGCTTTGGCCATGTATGGAAATTGGCCTTGCACCCAAGTGGTCTTGGAGAGTCCCTTTTCAAACACTTTGTAGGTGGCGTCGCCAATGCGAACCTTTGATTTTCGCGACTTGCCTGAACCTACGGAAGGAGCCTCGTTCATTCGCCTATTGAGCACAAAATGATTGTCCTCTTTTTCAAGCCAAAGATGACCATTGGATTTTGACATCAGTATGAACGAGTCGCTTGGGTAGGGGATGTCTGCTTCGTGAACGACCGACTGCAAGTGGCCGGTGAGCACATACTCGATGCCTTGAATGGTACAACGTTGTCCGATTCTAAATGGTCGAATGGAAGGTGCTCGAAATTGTGCGGGGTCAACGGTGGTGGTTTTGCCCCCATCGTTCTTATTCGTTGAACCTGATTTTTCAGCTCTTACTAGTATTTTAGGTCTATCTGGCGACGTGACTTTAAGGACTGAATGGCAGGTGGGACAGTGGGCTTGCTCAATGTTGGTAGCAAATGCCAAACCGAATTGGGCACTGCATGCAGGGCAATCTACCTGGGGTAAGTCTCGGTCGTTGAGTGTGCCGCAGTAGGTGCAGGTTAGGGTGAGGGCGCCATCTTTCACCTCAAGCGGCGCGGCGCAGCAAAAGCATCCCATAGATTCAAGAGCAACGCTCGCAACGGTATGTCCGTCTGTGGGGTCGTCCACCGGCGGCAGAGGGATGACGGGTTCAATGATGTTGAGCTCTGCGGCTTTGATTTTTCTTCCCGTAAAAAGCTTTACGCCTTCATCTGATAATTCAAGGGTGGCGATTCGGTTTACGCCGGCGCGAAGGGTTTTGTAGTCGATGGTTTCTCTTGGCAAGACTACGAATGGAAGTTGACCTTCGCCTCCCAAGCAAACCGCTGTTCCGGACTCTTGGACGCGGTAATTGGAATCTCCAGAGACGATACTTTGTCCCACTTTGAGTTTCCCAAACCGGATAGGCGTGATGCTGGTCTTGCGGTTTTGAGTGAGCGTGAGTTCGCCGTCGTCTTCTGAGACCCATCCTAAATTAGAATTAGAAAACTGCAGGCACCACTCGTCCCAAAAGCCTTGGTCGTAGCTGTAGCGAACTCGCCCTTGAACCACAAAGGAGGCACCTTCGTATTCTCCTGTGACACCCAGCCCTAAAGCTCCGGTGCTGGCGGCCAGGGTTGCGCTTTTTCCAGTGAGTTCAAGCGTGTCTCGCCCAACCAAACTGACCGCATGGCAACTTGTACACGTAATCATACGCGCGAAAGATTCCTGCCATGGAAATGGGTGTGCGCATGAAGGGCATTGCATGTAGCGTGAATAGCTAAATTGGGCGTTCAACGCAAAGTGAGCAATGGCTGCCATAGTACGCATGACACGGCAGGTTACGCGTCTTGATTTCGAGGAGTTTGGCTAAAGTTTAACTAAAACAGGTTCTTGAAGTCTTTCCCGCGGACGGCGCCGCCTATGCGTTGAGGAAATCCTCACACTGCTTTTTAAGACCCTCAATATTGTTCTTCTCACAAAAGTCATAGGCTTGCTGGGCATGATCCTTGAGCGAGTCGGCGTCGTCTAAACGTTGATAGATTTCTGCAAGATTCAAATGGATGACGGCCATATCGTAAGGGTCGCGGTAAGTTTTACGAAGCTCAAGCGCTTCGAGAAGTTTGCCCGCAGCTTCGTCATTTTTATCTAGAAAGGCCAGGGCAATCCCTATGTTCATAAGAGAGATGCTGAGCAGTCGAACATTCGAAGAGTTTTCACGTAGACTAAGAGCTTGATTGAGGTGCGCCAACGCTTGTTTCGGTTGGTTTAGATTGAAAAGCGAAACTAAGCCCAGAGTATCATAATGCCTTGCCAGGCCATGCTGGAGTTCTGGGTGTTCCTGAGCTGCTGTGCTGTGGGTGGTGATAGCTTTGGTAGCAAGTGCGAGTGCCTCGGCCGTTAATTTAGCGGTGCGGTAGTAATCCGTGAGCTCCGCCTCGAGGTCGATGATGAGGACTGGCAACATCTCGAAGTCTGT
>JABJBS010000045.1 GCA_018668695.1 Deltaproteobacteria bacterium | reverse complement strand
TGACGCCGCTTTCGGTCTGCTTCATACTCAGCATAGTTGCCTTCAAACCACTCAACGTGGCTATCTCCCTCAAATGCAAGAATATGAGTCGCTAGACGGTCCAGGAACCATCGGTCGTGGCTAATAATAACAGTGCAGCCGCCAAATTCAGAGAGGGCTTCTTCGAGGGCCCGCAATGTATCGACATCCAAATCGTTTGTCGGCTCATCCAGGAGTAATACGTTGCCGCCGGCCTTCATGAGCTTGGCCATGTGCACACGGTTGCGCTCACCACCTGAAAGCTCACCAACCTTCATCTGCTGATTCTCGCCCTTGAAGTTGAACCAGCTGCAATAGGCACGTGAAGACACCTCACGCCGTCCCAGCTCAACCACTTCAGCCTCATTGGAGATTTCTTGCCAAACGGTACGCTCACCATCGAGAGAATCGCGGCTTTGATCGACGTATGAAAGCTGAACGGTTTCACCACGGGTGACGGTGCCCGAGTCGGGTTCTTCTTGACCGGTGATGATTCTAAAGAGAGTCGACTTACCGACGCCGTTGGCGCCAATCACTCCAATGGTCGCACCCGGGGGAATATCGAAATTAAGGTCCTGGAAAAGAATTCTTCCATCGTAAGACTTCGAGATGTTCTCTGCCTTAATGACACTGGAGCCCAATCGCTCACCCGGAGGGATATAAATGGTGCCCGCTTGAAGTCGTTCCTTGGGTGCCTCCTCTAAAAGGCTCTCATATTGCTTCAGACGTGCCTTACCTTTCGCCTGCCTTGCTTTTTGAGACGACCGAACCCAATCGAGTTCACGTGCAAGCGCCTTTTGGCGGCCTTGCTCACGGCGGCCTTCTAGCTCCATCCGCTCTTGCTTCTGTTCAAGCCAGCCCGTGTAATTCCCCTTGTATGGAATCCCCTTGCCTGCATCGAGTTCTAGAATCCACTCAGCGACATTGTCGAGAAAATACCGGTCGTGAGTTACCGCGATAACGGTGCCAGGATATTCACGAAGGTAATGCTCTAACCAGGCAACGCTTTCGGTGTCGAGGTGGTTCGTTGGCTCATCCAACAAAATCATGTCGGGCTTAGAAAGAACCAAGCGGCAAAGCGCCACACGCCGTCTTTCGCCACCGCTAAGGTTGGTGACCGGTGAGTCACCCTCGGGAACACGAAGCGCATCCATGGCAACATCGATCTCGTGATCGAGTTCCCAGGCACCGGCTGCCTCAATTTTGTCTTGAAGGTCGGCTTGTTTTTGAAGAAGCGCGTCCATTTCATCCGCCGTCATCTCTTCCGCAAACTTTTGGTTCACGGCATCGAATTCTAAGAGGAGGCTTCGGATGGGAGCGACGCCCTCGTCGATATTTTCGCGAACAGTTTTTTCAGGATCGAGCACGGGCTCCTGTTCGAGGTAGCCGATTCGAATCTCTTTCGCCGGGATCATCTCACCAAGGTGTTCTTTATCCACACCGGCGATAATACGTAGCAGCGTACTCTTGCCTGAGCCGTTCAATCCCAAGACGCCAATCTTCGCGCCAGGAAAGAAGGACAAATTGATTTTAGACAATACCGTGCGTCCACGCGGCGTAACCTTGCCCACATCACTCAATGAAAAGATGAATTCTGCCATGATAAAAACCTCCGACCCGTGAGATACAGGCAGAGGGAGTTGATCTCAATACTGGAGTATTTGAATTGTTACTCTACGGTTTTGAGCTCGGTTCAGTGGCAGTGCACTGCCATCAGGCGTCTTGTTCGGCCGTTTGGGCCGGGTGTCGGCAAGGCCTATAGCCTTCATTTTTTCACCCTTAACACCGATCGTCGAGAGATAGCGCACCACGGCAGTTGCTCGGGCTGCCGACAATTCCCAGTTATCGGGATAGCGCGGTGTTCTAATCGGGACATCATCTGTGTGCCCCTCAACCTCAATGCTGTAGCGGTCTGGTAGCCTAGCGATATATCCCCCAACTTCACGCATCTTGGGCTTGATTCCATTACGAATGGTTGCTGAACCAACCCGAAACAACGTGCTGTTGTTAAATTCTAACTCAATACCCGTGGGTGTCTGACGAACACGTGCCAGGCCTTCTTTAACTTCGGCAGCCAAGGAGTCACGTAGCCCCTCGGTGAAGTTCTCCGAATGACCGGCACCTAAAGCTTCATTGCTCGCGTCTTGGCCAGCCAGCACCTGTCGGATTGTGAGGCTTAGAGTCTCGAACTTTGCCTTATCAACATCGCTCATTGCATAGAGAAGAACGAAAAAGGCCATAAGAAGCGTAACGGCATCGGCATACGTCTCGATCCATGATGAGTCTTCTTCATCTTGCTCATCTCGTTTCCCAAAGGATTTCGCCATATCCGGCTAGCCTCCCTTGCCCTGCGTGTCGATATCGTAGTGTATCTTGCGGTCAAGCTGGCTATTGAGGCGGTCTTGAATGAATCGAGGGCTCTTATCGTCTGCAAGCATCACGAAACCCTCAAGCATAACATAATTGCGGTAACGCGTGATCTCGTGACCTTGCTGACTCTTGGTCGCGGCCGGTAGAAATACGAGTCTTGCCAGCAGAACCCCATAGAGAGTCGTCAAAAGTGCTGTCGCCAAACCACCACCGAGTTGCTCCGGGCTACCTCCAATGTTGTTCAACATGACAATTAAGCCAACCAAGGTACCAATCATTCCGAATGCAGGTGCTGCCCCGCCCATGTATTTTAGAATCTTAACCGGAACAATCATTCGCTCATAAGTCGTCTCGACTGTTGCCTCAAGCATGTCGCGAACATCAGCCGCGTTGTACCCAGCCACAACCAGACCAACAGCATAGCTAAGGAACTCATCTTTTAGGTTAGCGATTTCTTTTTCGAGTTCAGGAACACCCTCTTTTTTGACCAAGTAACCCCAGCGAATCATCTGACCAATTTCCGCATTCAAGTATTCGCGGGCCACGGCATAACCGCTGAAAAGGCGAAAAACGTCCCTCAAAGCCAAGTTGACGTAGCGGCCACGAAAGCTCATGTAAGCGGCAGAAAATGTGCCTCCAATTACCATCATGGCACTGCTGGCAGAGATAAATATGAAATAGTTGTTGGTCTCCATTGCAATGGAACCCAAGAACAAAGCAACTGCGGCTATGAATCCTAATACGCTACCTAAGGCCATAAGGACACGGTACCGTTATCCATTACGATGGGTCAAGAAACGAGTTCGCTCTGTTCAAACGGATTTTTTGTGCTAAAGATTAGACGGTGATGAAGCTAAAACCATTTGAAAGTCGTTGGTTCACTCCAAGCGGTCTGAGCCAGAGAATCCAGCTGCGCTATGGCTTGTTTGAACCTGAAGGTAAGCCCCGTGGAACCCTGGTCCTTCAAGGTGGGCGTACCGAATTCATCGAAAAACACGCTGAGAACATCGCCGAACTGGTGGCACGTGGATTCACGGTTTGGTCGCTGGATTGGCGGGGCCAAGGTTTATCCACGCGCCCATTGGCCGATCCCCACAAGGGGCATATAGATGAATTTACAACCTATTTGACCGACTTCCATCAGTTCATGACGGATGTCGTTGAACCCAGAACGGGCCGACCTGATATTCTCATGGGACACTCTATGGGTGGGCATATTCTCACGAGGTACCTTTATCGATACCCGTCGGCCGCTAATAGAGCCATCCTGGTTGCACCCATGACACGTATTAACACCGGCCCAGTACCCGAAAACGCCATGTATTCGATAGCGAACAATGCATGCAGGCTTGGCCTCAGCCGAGAATATGCAGCAAGCCAAACGTCGCACGGACCTGACCAGGAAAGCTTCAGCCGAAACCGCCTCACGACCGACGAAACAAGGTTCAATGCGGCCATCGCGCCGATCCGGGATAACCCAAAGCTGGCCCTGGGCGGCATTACCTACGGCTGGCTGCGCGCGGCGATTTTATCCATGCAAAAGGCGAGGCCTAAAGCCTACCTGAGGAGAGTCCTGACGCCTACTTTACTTGTAAGCCCAGTCAATGACCGTGTCGTGGATCCTGCGGACCATGTTAAAGTTGCCCGGCGACTACACGACGGCACCCTGCACAGAATACACGGCTCTGAACATGAAATTCTTCATGAAAATGACAATGTAAGGGCGTCTTTTTGGCGAGCCTTCGATCGCTTTACCGAACCGGCGCTTACTCGCTAACGGGATGCTGAATCGCCTGTTGGCGCATGGCGTGGTCGATAAGTGTGAGCGCTATCATAGCCTCTACAATTGGGACCGCCCTTGGCAAAACACAAGGGTCATGACGGCCACGGCCTTTAAACTGAACATCTTCACCCGCCTCGTTCACGCTGTCCTGTTCTTTGATAATGGTGGCTGTTGGCTTAAATGCCGCCCGCATCGTCAGATTCTCACCGTTGGTAATCCCACCTTGAACACCGCCAGAACGGTTGGTCCTGGTTCTTACGCGGTCTCCTTCCATATAGAAGGTATCGTTGTGCTCAGCCCCCGAGAGGGCAATGCCACCAAAACCAGATCCCACTTCGAAGCCCTTGCAGGCCGGTAAAGACAACATCGCTTTCGCGAGATCGGCGTCAATCTTATCAAAGACAGGCTCGCCCCATCCCGCTGGCAGTCCTCGAACAACCGCTTCGACGATTCCACCAAGGGAGTCGCCAGCTTTACGTGCCGCCTTAATACCGTCAATCATCACCTGAGCAGTTGCCTCGTCGGGGCACCGAGCCACATTGGCCTCAACGTCTTCACGGCTTACCGTGTTGCCATCTACCTCGGCCACAATATCGCGAACCTGGTCCACCCAAGCTACAATTTCAATGCCGTAGAAAGACTGAAGAATCTTTTCAGCGACTGCACCTGCCGCGACGCGCCCGATTGTCTCGCGAGCACTGGACCGGCCACCGCCCTTCCAATTTCGGATGCCGTATTTGGCCTGGTAGGTGTAATCAGCATGGGATGGACGGTAAGTCGTCTCCATATGACCGTAATCTTTACTGCGCTGATCACGGTTCCACACAACAAGCGATATTGGGGTACCGAGGGTCTGCCCATCGAAGACGCCCGAAAGAATCTGAACTTCGTCAGCTTCCTTTCGCTGTGTCGAGATATTGCTTTGACCCGGCCGGCGCCTGGTCAAGGCCGGCTGAATGTCTTCTATGCTTAATGGTATTCTTGGAGGACAACCGTCGATGACGACGCCAACGGCATCCCCATGAGATTCTCCCCAAGTCGTGATTTTAAATATTTTCCCGTAAGTACTGGACATGCCGGACGGTAAAACTTTGAAGGCAACTGGGCAAGCCCCCCAGGCGAAGAGGAACCTGAATTTGCCATTTTTTTGCCAGTTGGGCCCGTCAGCCCTATCCTGAAATCCTACAAGTAGATGATTTTGGGAGACAAAATGAAGAATACACAAACCGAGCGCACACCCGATCCTCAGATGATTGAAATGATAAAGCGTGAATGGGGAGATATCCTCGGCGATTACGCAGCACTACTCGACCATCCTGGCGGTCTCGATGAGGTGATTTCACTGATTCGTAGCGGTTCCCTGGCTCGACACGCCCGCCGCTAAATCAGCACTTAACCGAACCCTCCTCCCTTGACCGCTTTGCTCTGAACGGGCATGGGGCCTCTGTACGAAACGAGGTTCCCGATGTCTGCACAGCCAAACAACCTAAGCACACGAACCAATCAAACGACCGTAGGAAATGCCGACGGCAGTGGTGCGATGTTTGACAAAATTGCCAAGCGGTACGACTTAATGAATAGGCTGATTAGTTTCGGTCTCGATAAGCTTTGGCGTGCTAAGCTTCTGCGTGCTCTCGGCATACTGGTTGCCGGCGACACCGTGCTCGACGTTGCCACCGGCACAGCCGACGTAGCGCTCTCGATTTGTCATAAAAAACAGGGCGTTCAAGTCAAAGGCTTAGACCCATCCGCAGGAATGCTTGACGTCGGAAAAATGAAGGCTGAACGTGCGGGCCTCGCTGAGCGGGTCGAATTGGTTGTAGGCGATGCACAGGCTATGCCTTTTCAGGACGACTCCTTTGCTGCCAGCTGTATTAGCTTTGGTATCCGCAATGTTCCCGATAGGCTTCTCGGTCTTCAAGAGATGCGCCGAACCACCCGACCAGGCGGCCGCGTCGTCATTCTCGAGTTATCCGAACCCCAAGGTGGACTTTTTGCCCCATTGGCGCGGTTCCATATTCATCACTTGGTGCCTTGGCTCGGATCGATACTCTCGGGATCCAAAGAGTACCGATACCTACAGGCGTCTATTGCAGCATTTCCGGGGCCAAAAGCATTTGGCGCCCTCATGGAAGAAGCTGGTCTGAAAAACGTAGAAATCCACCCTATGACATTCGGAGTGGCTCACCTTTACGTGGGGCATGTGAAATAAAAGAGGCCTGTCTTAACCGGATCCTCGAACCTAGTGGACAAGATTCTGCGTGAGGCGCTCAGCCACATAAGCTCGAATAAGTTGACGGTCTCGCTCACCCATTCTTACAAATTCTACGGCGCAACCCTCAGCGGCATCTGCGTTGGCATCGCGGACCAGGCGCCCTACCGCCCAAATAGTATCGTCACAATTGGGCAAGCGAAGCTCGAAACCAAACTCACTGCCGCTTTGATGCTTCGGCTCGATGAGCCTATAAATGAACATGCCGCTCACCGAGATATCGCGCACACGCACCAAGTAAGGGTGGTCGTCGATAATCTTATTTATATAAACGTCAGCATCCACACGCGGGTGACGACGATAACTTCGGGAATGGTTGGCGCTAGCATGTGCGGTCATGGTGTCCCTCCAGGCATACATGAAACTTATGCTGAGAGTACGACCGTCTGTGTGAATGGGCAAAAAATCGGCCAGCGACTATGCGACCAGTGACGCCATCAATGCCTTAAATATCTCGCGGCTGTCTACATGACTGTATCTTTCACCGCGGTTTGCGAGATACGTCAGCCTGTGGATGAAATCGATTTGCTCGCTCGGTGACGGCGGCTGAACCTTGTATGGCTTGGCTGCCTTGATAATTAGCTTCCGCGCAGCTCGAGGGAAAAGCGTTAGGCTTTCCAATAGGTACGTGGAATTCCGAGAAGTCACCACCCGACCTGCGACGATATCGCCAGACTCTAAGCCCAGTGGGATTTCCGGCATATCCAAAACCCAGCGACCCTTGGTGATCAAATCTTTAAACCGGGCCTGCCCATCTTTCCAGCGCCGAAACTCCATGAGTTCCAGCCTACTCTGCGCAAGAGCCTTTACGGCATCAAGCTCATCACTTGATGCGTCACCCAGCTCATTTTCAATGAAGTGCTGCACTGGCCTCAACGACTTACCGTTGAGTTCGCGGTCTATGAGGAACCATTCCAAGAAGGTCGTTAAGCGATGCTCGAAGGATGGATCGCTCTCAAAGAGTGGACCGGTGCGCTCAATGAATTTTTCACGAGCCTCAACCAATTCCTCTTGGAGGCTTGGCTGACCCGCGTATTCTAGAAGCGCTTCGTAGGAACTGCTGTACATCTCAGGAAGAGTACACTACCCGTCCGTCAAAAATCGTTTTCTCAACCAAGCCGTGAAGAGTCTTTCCTAAGAAAGGAGAGTTCTTACTTTTACTCACGATCTCAGTGTCTTTTACCGTCCACTCTTCATCCGGATTGAATACGGTTAAGTTTGCTTGCGCACCCTTATTGAGCCCGGCATGGGGACGACCAAGTACTGAAGCAGGCCCGGTCGTTAATCTTTCGACCATGGTCATTTCTGGCACTTGGTGCTTTTGAGCAACCTCAAAACAAACCGCCAAAGCCGTTTGAAGCCCGATGGCCCCAGTAGAGGCGCGTCCAAATGTTACATCTTTCTCAAGGATAGACTGAGGAGCATGACCCGTAGCAATCGCGTCAATCGTTCCGTCAACGATACCTGCGATGAGAGCTTTTTGGTCCTGAGCACGTCGAAGCGGCGGTGCAAGCTTGAGATTCGTATCAAAGCCCAAGACATGCTTCTCCGTGAAGCAAAGATGGTTTACGCCAACGTCCGCGCTCACCTTAACACCGCGGGCCTTAGCCTGCCGAACCTGCTCGACGCTGCCTGCGCACGAGAGTTGCGTAAGGTGCAAGCGTGCTCCGGTTAATTCCGCCAACGCGAGATCCCGAGCCACGACAGCCTCTTCGGCTGCATGTGGAATACCTAGTAAACCAAGCTGAGTAGAAACCAAGCCTTCGCTGACCTGCCCACCCTTGGATAGGTCCGAATCACAAGCGTAAGACATAACGGTTAGCCCAAAATCACACGAGTACTCTAGAGCGCTGCGCATCAAACGGGCATTCGAAACAGTTCTTACACCTTCACTTAAACAAACAGCACCCGCCTTCTGCAGGCTTGCTGCTTCAGCCAAAAGCTCACCTTTTAACCCAACGGTTATCGAGCCAGCGGTTAAAACTTCGCACAGACCCACTGCTCGGCCCCGACGTACCACATGTTCAATCATCTCGGGTGTATCCATCGGCGTGGCGCCGCTGGCATTTGCCACAATCGACGTAAACCCACCGGCTACCGCTGCTTTGGAAGCTGTATCGATATCTTCCTTGTATTCTTCGCCAGGCTCTCTGATATGCGCTCGAAGATCCGTAAGGCCGGGAAGAACCAAGCGTCCCTGAGCGTCGATGACATCACCTTCTACTTTAGCTCCAACATCTGGCCCGATGTCTGTAATTCGACCGTCTTGAATGACGATGTCCATGACTTCCTGTTTTCCAGATGCAGGGTCTATGACCTTACCGCCTCGTACAACTAAACTCATGGCTGCTCTCCTCCCAGAATCGAATAGAGGACCGCGCAACGTACCGCGACTCCATTTTCAACCTGGTTTAAAATAACGCTCCTTGAACCGTCTACAATATCAGCGGCCAGCTCCACCCCGCGATTCACGGGACCTGGGTGCATCAAAATTGCCTCATGGCGAGTTTTCTCAAGCAGTTTCGAGTTGATTCCGTACTCAACCGCATACTCGCGTAAAGATGGCAGCATCCCACTGACCATCCGCTCACGCTGCAAGCGAAGTGACATAACCACGTGGGCACCTTCCATCGCCTGCTCAACAGTATCGCACCGCTCGCAACCGTAAACGTCACACAGTTCCTTGGGAACCAATGTCGCCGGGCCAGCAACTCTAACCTTCATACCCAGTGTTTTCATGGCGATAAGGTTTGACCGTGCAACTCGCGAGTGGCGAATGTCGCCAATCAAAGCTACTTCCAGGCCTTCAAGCTTCTCAAACTGTTCACGAATGGTCATAAGGTCCAAGAGTGCCTGAGTTGGGTGTTCGTGCTGACCGTCGCCTGCATTGATAACCCGAGCCCCTATACGGTCGGCCAGATAATGCGGCGCACCGCTTTGGCCATGACGAATGATGACCGCATCTGCCTGCATAGCATCCAGAGTTTGGGCCATATCGAGCAAGGACTCACCCTTAGATGTTGAAGTCGATCCGCCGCTGGCGGAAATATTTACGCCATCCGCCGACAAACGCTTTCCTGCAAGTTCAAAGCTTACGCGTGTACGTGTGCTTGCCTCATAAAAGACATTAAGCACCGTCCGCCCACGAAGTGATGGGACCTTCTTAATCGTTCTTCGTGAGACTTCTTTAAAGCCTCGTGCCGTGTCCAAAATCCCGTAAATCGTGTCTGCGGGAACACCGCGCATGCCTAATAAGTGCTGGCCGCGAATCATGACTCTTCTCCATTACCGCCGGTTGTCATTACCACTGCATCCGCCTCAGCGCCGCCTTCAGTAAGGTGCACATCAACGTGGTCAGTTAGAGTTGTCTCAAGCGTCAGCCCGACCCAATCCGCCTGGATAGGTAACTCCCGCAGGCCTCGGTCGACCATGACAGCCAGCTTAACCGAGCACGGTCGGCCATAGTCGAGGATAGCGCCCAGAGCTGAACGAACGGTTCTTCCGGTGTAGAGCACATCGTCTACCAACACGATGGTGTGCTCCTTAGGACGAAATGGGATGTCCGTAACTCCAACCTTAGGGAAATCAGAAGGACCAAAGCCGTCGTCTCGGTAAAGGGCAATATCGACAAAGCCGAGCGGCAATTCCTGTCCGTATTTTTCCTTAATGAGCGAAACCAAGCGTCTAGCAAGGTGTTCGCCGCCTCGTCTGATACCCACAATGGCGACCGGCGCCTTGGTGGTGGCTGAATGGATCGCATCCGTTAGCTCATCGAGCGCGCGCGCGATTCCCTCCGCATTGAGCATTTCTTGGCTCATGGCGTTCTCCTTCATGATGTCTACAAAACCCAGATTAACGGGGACCCGCTGTGTCTTTTCGACAATGGGGTCTCTTGGAAAGACGGCTTTACGTGTCAAGCGCGCTGGTGTCAATCAGTAATTGAGGAGATGCGGGAATTTTAGAATATGACGCATTGTGTGATTGAGAAAAGAAAATGCCTCAATCAATCCATGTACCTAGGCGGTCCGTGGCAAGGCCTTCAGACCCCCAAGACCACCAAACAAAAAGAGAGCGGCCCAAGATATGATTTTCAGGGACAAATCCGAAAATGCGACTATCACGAGACGAGTCGCGATTATCACCCATGACAAACACATGCTTCTCCGGGACACGGACGGGACCAAAGTTACGGTCGCTTTTCATCAAATTTGGCTTCTCTAAAATCGTGTACGTCGCATCACCATTTGTTTCTTGGTACGCGACCGCTTCAAAGGGATACCATCGGCCACTTCGTGCTTCGCGCTCCATATGAGTCTTGCGGCCCAAATCCTTCTTCGCCAATGCCTTGCCATTAATATGCAGGACACCTTGAATGTATTCCAGTTCATCACCGGCTATCGCGACAATACGCTTGATATAGTCATCTTCCGGTTGATCAGGGCAAATAAAGACAATCACTTCGCCGCGACTTGGAGAATCAAATTCAACGATTCGATTGGCGGTAAAAGGAACTCGTAGACCGTATTTGTACTTGTTGACGAAAATCTGGTCGCCAATGGCGAGCGTCGGTATCATTGAACCACTGGGAATCTTAAACGCTTCAACCACAAAGGCTCGTAGCGTGAGTGCTACCAGGATAGCTACCAGTATCGAGCCCAGCGACTCTTTCCAGCCAGACGCTTCGTCGGCTGATATCGGCTCAGGCGACTTCTCTTTAGATGACATCAGTCTACCTTCAGCACCGCGAGAAACGCTTCTTGAGGAAGCTCAACGGAGCCAATGGACTTCATTCGCTTCTTGCCCTCTTTTTGCTTCTCAAGCAGCTTGCGCTTTCGGCTAATATCTCCACCGTAGCATTTTGCCGTAACATTTTTCCGGAAGGCTTTAACCGTCGTTCGGGCAATGACCTTGGTGCCAATCGCCGCCTGGATAGCAACCTCAAACATCTGGCGTGGGATGATTTCCTTAAGCTTCGCGCATAATGCTTGGCCGCGGAAAAAAGCGGTAGACCTATGCGTGATAATTGACAGCGCATCACATATTTCGCCGTTGATAAGAATATCTAGCTTAATCAAGTCGGCCTTCTCGTACTCGTGCATTTCATAATCGCATGAAGCGTACCCACGGGATACGCTTTTTAAGCGGTCGTAGAAATCGAACACGACTTCGGCCAAGGGCATGTTGTAGGTGACCTGGACACGGTTGTGTGAGGTGTACTTCAGGTCCACTTGATGGCCGCGGCGTTCCTCGCACAATTTCATAATGGCTCCAACATAATCATTGGGCACATGAATATGAGCCTTGATTCGCGGCTCCTCAATTCGGTCGAGGTCGTTTGGTGGTGGCAAGTCTGCCGGATTATCAACCCGCAACCGGCCACCATCTTTACGAAAAACATCGTAGATAACCGTCGGTGCCGTCGTGATCAGCGCTAGGTTGTACTCACGCTCCAAGCGTTCCTGGACAATCTCCATGTGGAGCATGCCGAGAAATCCACAGCGAAATCCAAACCCAAGCGCGGCGCTTGTTTCTGGCTCGAACTGAAATGCTGCATCGTTCAATTTCAGCTTCTCAAGCGCATCCTTCAGGTTCTGGTAGTCCTTCGAGTCCACTGGGAAGATTCCCGAGAAGACCATCGGCTGAACTTCCTTAAAGCCTTGAAGCGCCTCGCTGCATGGATTTTTAGCGTCGGTGATGGTGTCACCCACCTGCGTGTGGTGAATATCTTTAATACCCGCCACCACAAATCCAACCTCTCCTGCAGAAAGTTGGTCAAGCTTTTGAGGCTCAGGGCTAAAAGCGCCCACTTCTTGAACCTCAAATTCCGCCCCAGCAGCCATTAGCCGGATACGAGTACCTTTTTTCACGGTTCCCTGACGAACTCGGCAAAGAATCATAACTCCTCGATAGGCATCGAACCATGAGTCGAAAAGTAAGGCCTGAAGCGGATCATCTACCGAGCCTTCTGGCGGGGGTAAATCTCTTACAATTGCTTCGAGAACTTCGTCGACGCCTAAGCCAGTCTTTGCGCTGGTGGAAATGGCTCCGCTGGTGTCGAGACCGATAATGTCCTCTATCTCTTCACAAACCCGCTCAACGTCAGCGCTCGGTAAATCAACTTTGTTAATGACTGGCAAAATGTCCAAATCGTTGTCGATTGCCAGATAAACATTGGCCAAAGTTTGTGCTTCGACGCCTTGCGTGGCGTCTACAACCAAGATTGCGCCATCGCACGCGGCAAGTGAGCGAGATACTTCATAGGTAAAATCGACATGTCCGGGCGTATCAATCAGGTTAAACTGATAAGTTTCCCCGTCCTTCGCCTTGTATTCAAGGCGAACCGCTTGAGCCTTAATCGTGATTCCACGCTCACGTTCCAAGTCCATACTATCTAGCAGCTGCTCTTTACGGCTTCGGTCATCAACAGCCTGACACAAGTCTAGGATCCGGTCGGCAAGCGTGCTTTTACCGTGGTCGATATGGGCAACAATGGAAAAATTACGGATGTTTTTTAACGTCATGAACCTGGGGTGCTCCAGCGCCGATTAACCTGTGCGCGTATGCCGGGGTTGCTGGATAGGCCATAAATGCCCTTAAACAGCCAGCCGTGATGGGGCTCTATAGTCATCTATTGCATCAAGCTCAACTGGCCTGGCAATTTGTCTGCATTTTCTTCTAGAACCTTATCGATGCCTTGCCGAATGTACTCTGCTACTGGCACTTTGGTCCTTGCGTGTAATTCTTTCAACTGCAGTGACTGATCTTGCGTAATATATACCGTCGTCGAGACTTTTTTGTTGCTCACGGTGACTTCTCCTGAAAAATTTCCCCAAAGACATTCTGACACTTACGGGATCCCCGTCCCGAGACAACGTGCCAGACGTTGCCATACATATATCGCACTTTTTGTATCTGTCAACGAACTGGACACGTGCTTGAGGTATTGACTTGAAGTCTTTGTCATTGGACAACTGTCACATGTTGAAATTCATCAAAAAACCATCGTTTTTAGTCGTTATGTCTAGTCTCTTGATGACCGCCTGCGCCACTGCGCCCAAGGCAGTCGTGAAAAAAGAAGAGGCACCGGCGCCCAGTGATGAGGTCGATCGAGACCGCAAGAGCTTAGCCGAAGAAAAAGGCTGGACCATTCGCCAGTTTGACCTGAACAGGGATGAAAAGCCTGATGTTTTCAAGTTTTACGGACCAGCCACCGAGGGTGATTCCGAGCCTATGTTGCGTAAAGAAATCGACCTCAATCACGACTCAAGGATAGACGTTGTACAGATTTTTGACGCGTCCGGCAGCAAGTTAACCGAGCACACCGACTTGGACTTCGACGGTCGTACCGATGAAGTGTCGCACTTCAAAGATGGCGCCCTGGTTCTGCGCGAGATCGATTTTAACTACGATGGGCGTACGGATATCTCTAAAAAATACGTAAAAGGTACACTGACGCTGATCGAGTCTGACCGAACCGGTGATGGCAAAGTCGATACCTGGGAATACTTTGAAAATGGTTCTGTAGCTCGTATTGGCGTCGATAAAGATGCTGACGGTGTTGTTGACCTTTGGGAGCAAGACAAGAGTGCACCAGCCGCAGCGTCTCCTGCTGCCGAAGCTCCCGCCGAAGGTGCAACCGATGCCCCTGCGGCTGAAGGTGAAGGTGAAGCCGCCGCGCCTGCTGAGCCTGCCGCTGAGGAAGCTGCGCCTGCGGCTGAGTAAGCCTAGCTAGTTCGCTTCAACAACAAATGATGGGATGTTAACCATTGCCAATTGAGCTTTCGCCGCGTTAGCTTTGGTCTTGGTCTCATAGCGCCCGACTCGAACTCGATACCAAACTCCCTTGCCTGCGATTTCTGCAGGAATGACGTAAGGGTCGTATCCCTTGCGGGTCAAAGAAGCTTTGTAGGCCTCGGCCTCTTCCGACGTTTGAAACGCGCTAACCTGCACCGTGTAATCGCCTGCCGCGAAGGCCTGATGGCGCTGCTCGGCTTTAGGTTGTGGTTCATGGGCCGCCTTGGGCTCTGGTTCTACGATACGAGCAATTGCATCTTTTGCCGTTTCGACTTTATTGGGCTCTGCGTGATCTGGCTTTACCGCTTGTGCCGGCTCGGCTGGAGCTGCTGGAGCGGGAGCGGGGATTTCTTGCTGAGTTAAGCGAGTATAAAACTGCATGGCGTCGTGCTTTTTCTGTGCCGTATCGATCGCCGCAAGTGGCTGAGCTGATTCCGGTTTCGCTTCGGAGTTCTCCGCGTTGCGAGCCAAGCCGCTCTGCAAGCCGACATTATACGAGACCAATGCCGTCACGACACCAAAGACAGCGACCATCCCCAGCTTTGGTGAATTGCCTGTCTCGTTGCGTTCTTTAATTTTACGTGCGTCTCGCATTGGTATCCCTCGCTTAAGTGCCTCCATTCTTAGTCGCTTGACCGAGATGGTCAAAATTATTGCAGGTTATTTAGACAACTGCTTACGGCTCTTAGCGCTCCTGCCAACCTCGCCTCACAGGGTTGTCCTGGTCAACTTGGGACAAGCCGTGTCGTAATTTGAGAAGCCGCGACACATGAACCCCGAATCCTACATTATTCTAGGTACTTCGAGCTGGCATATGAATTGCCTTTTAAGCTGCCACAACCAAACCACTTGGGGGATTACATGATTTTTGAGATTACGTGTCGAGTCAATGAGCAAGAAATAGCCAAACGATGTTCCGTTCCGGGTATCATACCTATTCCGGACGAAATGATGATGGAGCCTGGTGCGCAGTGGATTATCGCCACTCGGCGAGAGGAATGGTGGGTTCTGGGTGCCCGCGGTCTTCGTGGTCCGTACCGAGATGCGGCCGGATTTAGTAAGGTTAAGGTTTCCTGGAGCGGCCCTTGCGTCATGATGCATGACTCCACCGAGGTCGAACTTGTTCAATTGGTTAACCCCATCGATCAGCCCTGTGTGCTCTCAATAGACCATACGCACCACGAATTCTCGAAACCGCTCGTCATTGGCCGCAAATCACTCTGCGGGATCAGGGTACAGTCGGCAACGGTATCGGGCCTGCACGCGCTCCTGTACCCAACGGAAAAGTCTATTCTATATTTTGATCTCGCAACCAGTAACGGAAGCTATGATTCTCGCGGTGCACGCATAAGTACCACGAAACTTATCAGAGGAGATACCGTGACTATGGGCAACACAGTCGTAAAGGTCGCAGCAACTGCCCACGAGCAAACTCAACCGGGCACCAAGCTAGAGTCTACTGCCATGCAGAATCTTGAACAACTCATTTCAAAAGTGGCGCCTTCCAATGCGCCTGTTGTCATTACGGGAGAGTCGGGAGTGGGCAAAGAACTCGTCGCAAACGCAATTCATCGGCATAGCCGAGTCGATGGTGCACTGATTACCGCGAATGCATCATGCTTCACCCCGCAGCTAGCGCGCAGTGAACTTTTCGGTCACGTTGCCGGCGCGTTCACCGATGCAAGCTACAATCGCCAAGGACTCTTCAGTGCTGCCCACAAAGGCACCCTCTTTCTTGATGAAATTGCAGAAATGTCCTTATCGGTCCAAGCAGAGCTCTTAAGAGCCATCGAAACCGGCTTCATACACCCCCTGGGAGCGAGCGAACCCGTCATTGCAAGGCCAAGGCTTATCGTCGCCTCGCATAAGAGCCTTGACGCCGAGGTTAGCGCTGGCAGATTTCGGCAAGATTTATATTACAGACTCTGCGTGGTCCAACTAAGCGTTCCATCCTTAAGAGAGCGACCAGAAGATATCGAAACGCTAGCAAAAGCATTTGTAGAAAGATATTGCCCAGGAAGCCAGCTCTCACCAGACGTCCTGCAATGGTTGAGGATTCAGCCATGGTCGGGGAATGTTCGCGAGCTTCGTAATCTTTTCTGGAAGGCTTCGGTTATCTACCCCGAGAGACCAACCGACATTTTCAATTTGAAACACCTATTGAACGGCGAGCAAGCATCTCGAGTGATGCCCGATGACGTCGTAAGGGTATTTTTTGAACAAGAGCAGGACATTCAGAAAACAGCACGAGCCCTTGGGGTGCACCGTTCAACCGTCCATCGTCACATAAGAGAGTATCGAAATGGAATAAAGGAAGCCGCGTGAGTCGCGTGCTACTCGTGAATGCCTGCCTGCGCATCGCGCTCAGCATTCCATGCTTCCCAGTCTCCCTGAGATTTATCAGCCATCGTAAACGCTGCTGGCGCCTGCATGGCTCCCGAAGAGGAAACCTTAACAACCTGCATGGCACCGGTAATTAACTCTTTCCACTTCTTCTTGGAGACGAGCTGCGGCCCAGCTACTTGGACACGTTTTTTCTTTGTGTGTCCTTTAATCGCATAGATTGGCTTGTTCGAAACCAGGACTGCTCCTGAGTAAACCTTTACCGAGGTACCTGTTTTCGAGGCAACGGTTTCAAACCGTGTTCCTCGCACACCAGCAACCGCATGGTCCGTGGTCACAGAGAACTCCGTCTCGGCCCCGACTGCCTTTTTCACGCTTGCCCAAATTTTACCAAGCAGGAGTTTAGCCTTAACCGACTTTCGTTGACCCTTTTGGTTTGTAACAACTTTTTGCAGGCTTAACTGGGTGTTTTGCCCAAGTCGCACAACAGAACCGTCTGTCAGCCTTGCTTCAATTCGAGCAGACTTCTTCGTTTGCAGTCGGTCTCCCTCGTGCAACTTCATATCCACTTTTAAGGGCAACCAGTTACTACTGCCAGCTGAAGCTCTAAAGCTCTCACCTCTGAGATACGTAACCTCACCAATGACAGGAACCTTTGCCTCTGCTGGCTTGTGTTGGAAAAACAAGCCGGCACTGACGCTCAAGCAAACTAGGAACGCCGGGAAGAACGCGGTTCGCAATTTTTGATTCACCAGGTTCATAGATTACCCTACTTCTTTGGAATGAGGTTAGCCACGACGCGGTTTGCCGTAATCTCAGAAATTTCAACATTGAAACGAGGAAACGTTTTTTCTTCCAATTCCTCGGCTAGATCCTGGGCCGAACCGTTCATCTCAATCTCGAGGTTTGCCGCTTTTGCTTTGTATGAGCGTTGTCGGACCTCAGCAACACCACGCACCTGGTTGCGAAGAAATGTCGCAATCTGACGTAGGAACTTGCTCTTGTTGACGCCTGTTAGACGCAGCGAGATGGTCGCAGGGCCAGAGATCTCAGATTGCCAAGTCGCTAAGACCTTCGTTAGCAACTCATCGCCTGCCTTCTTCGCGACATTCTTAAGGGCGATGTGCCCTGCAGTGATTTCGTTGATATGCTGTCCAGCCGCGGCAATTGTGGCAGTTGCCAAAATACTACCGTTGTCCACATTGAGAATACGAATCGAAGCTTGTGCATTCACGCTGTACATAGGCACGCTTGTCTTCAATGGGATCGTGGTTGACTTGGTCGCAATGGCCTTTCCAATAACGACGAGTTCCGCGCCAGACATCGCGCCAAACTCCTTAGCGATATCGTTCTTTGTGTCGCTGGTGATACCAGCACTTACTCTTATCTTGCCGTCGAGCACTTGTCGTTCAACAAACTTAACGCCTTTAGGGCGCCATAAATCAATGAATGTGTTTTCTGCAACATCCATACTTACGGATGCACCTGGGTTGGACCACCATGAAGACGGTGCGCCGCCAATGTTTTGCTCAGTAATCATGACCAAGACACGCGGCATCTTCTTGGCTTTTAAAATCGCCAGCACACCCTGGAGGTCGTTATTTAAAACACCCTTCTGCACCATGGCTTCAATACTAACTTGGTAGAGCCCTTCTTCTGAGGAGCCCTCGCTCAAGATCTTGTATCGCCGAACATAACCGCTGGACTTACTAAGAATCTTATCGGAGATTAACTGGAAATTCTCTGTGACTGTCTCGCTCGAGACCATTGAACCAATGGCCTGCTCCACAGCTTTTCTGCGTGCATCATCAATTGCTTTATCACGGGCCTGCGCGACATCCTTGCCATAAATCGCTGCTTGGCCAACGGCTTCAACCTTCACGGCGTCCTCCGCATTGACTATGCCGGTCAACAAGAAGAACGTGGCCGTGATGGCCGCCATTAACGAATATTTTCTATCTTGGAACATTGGTGCCTCCCAGGAAGCCTATAGGATCGATTTTAATCAACAACGATAACGATGCGGCCTTGTTGCAAGGCATTCTTGGCAGAAGCGACTTTAGCTAGGTCAGCGGCAGAAATAACCAAATCGGAACTACCGGGTGCTGCCAGCTTCACTGCTTTTACAAGTACCGGTTTGGTCGCTACTCGCTTTGACTTAGTCGCCGCATCAACACTCTTATGGTATGTGGCAATGCCTCGTTGCAACGCAGCGTCGCGATTCACAAAAGCAGCCGAGTAGATAACGTTTCCGTCCTCGTCAACCAGTCGCGGTGAGATGGCCGGCGTGAGCGCAAGGCCCCTTGCATTGACCACTAACCCCGTGTGCTCGGATACAGCAACTGCAGCTTTATCTTCCGAACTGCCCGCCTTTGGTAAGAGAGCATCAAGAATAACGCCAGTCAGCGGTGCCTGAACCACTACATCAACCCCACCATCAGAGTAATAACGGGTGTCGACAACTTTAAAGCTACGCAACACGCCTTCTACGCGGCTTTTCAGCTGCGGCGAGGTGTCCATCATCGCTGATACGGATTGACCAGAAGAAAGCCGTACGCCTTTGACCGTCTCCAATATATTGCGGAAGGCATCCATCTTGGCAGCCCTCTCAGCGCCCAATCGTGCCACGGCTACATTTGCAGCCTTGAGGCTTGGCGCACCGCTACCAGTTGCCGTCACGGTGTTATCGCCCCAGTGGACCTGCCCGTGCCCAACAGACTGAACGACGTCGTCATCCCCTGCCCAAGACACCGCAGCCATCAGGCTTACAGTTAAAATTGTTAGTACTCGTTTTATTTGCTGTGAAGTCATAACCTTGTACCTCCTGCAGGTATTCGATGCGCCGGCGTTAACTTTGACACTGATTCGATGGATTTTATTTAACCCGATTCGGGTCAATAACTCACGGAAATTCGGTGACTAATCCATCCCACAGATCATTTAATTTCAAGCGTTGACTGTCGCAGGAATCAACTAGAACCCTAATGCTGGCTCAGACATCTCTAATAAAAACAATGCCTTAGGGGCTCGACAAACCCGCGGAGCGGTGACAATTAGTGCTAAAAGTCGTTTTGGATGGTTATAAACGAACGAATTCAGCGACTTAGAAGATCTGAAAACCAACGTTGTTTCCCAATAAAATTCAAACCAACCGACTCCATCACTTACAGGATTCGGGTACATTCCATTCGATTCTCTAAATTAGTCATGTCTTTTTGGGGATTAAACAAAGGTTTAACGCTCGCTCAACCATAACGAAGTTCAAACTGTGCTGCGCGTTCAGCTGTCTGCATTCCTGCAGTTTCGTCCACAAATCGGTATCAGACCGCGCGCGACTCGCATCCCGAAATGCAAAATCTGTCGTCGCTACAGTGATAAATGGTTTTAAACTCGACATCAAATTGGCATACCGACGCCGGGGCCAGCACCGGAATGTAAATCACTCTATTCCCACTCAATCGTCGCCGGAGGCTTACCCGAAATATCGTAAACTACGCGCGAAACCCGCTCATTCTCGTTAATGATGCGGTTCGACAGTGTTCCAAGAAGTTCATAAGGGAGATGTGCCCATCGGGCGGTCATGAAGTCGACCGTCTCAACTGCTCGCAAAGCAATGACATATTCGTAGCGGCGACCATCGCCAGTAACTCCAACCGACTTCACCGGCAGAAAAACCGCAAAAGCCTGCGAGACCTTCTCATAATAGCCCGAGCGTTCGAGTTCCTCCATGAAGATGGCATCTGCTTCTCGAAGGGTATCGGCAAATTCTTTTTTGACTTCGCCCAAAATGCGGACGCCGAGGCCCGGCCCTGGAAAAGGATGGCGCATCAGCATTTTACGTGGAAGACCCATTTCGATACCGATGGTTCGCACTTCGTCTTTGAAGAGCTCTCGTAGAGGTTCAACCAGCTTCAATTTCATGTGCTCCGGCAAACCGCCCACGTTGTGGTGAGACTTGATGACGTGAGCTTTTCCGGTCTTTGAGCCTGCAGACTCAATAACATCCGGATAAATCGTACCCTGACCAAGCCACTTCACTTTAGGCAGCTTGTTAGACTCTTCCTCGAAAACCTCAACGAAAGTTCGCCCGATAATCTTGCGTTTTGCTTCCGGATCAGACTCGCCCGCCAACGCATTCATAAACAAATCTTCGGCATCGACACGAATGACCTTTACGCCCATATTTGCAGCGAAAGTTTTCATAACTTGGTCGCCTTCGTTTAAACGGAGCAAGCCGTTGTCCACAAAAACGCATGTTAGACGGTCACCAATTGCCTCGTGCAGAAGTGCTGCCGTAACCGATGAATCTACACCACCCGAAAGCCCCAGCAGAACCTCGTCCTCGCCTAAGTCCTCTTTGAGACGCGCAACAATGTCCTCGATGATATTTTGTGGTGTCCACGAGCCAGAACATTCGCAAATGTTAATCGCGAAACGACGAAGGATTTCTGAACCCTGCGCGGTATGTGTTACCTCGGGGTGAAACTGTAAGCCGTAGATAGGCTTTTCCACATGCTGAACTGCTGCTACGGGTGCACTGGCGGTATTTGCTAAGATCTCAAAACCGTCGGGTATTTCTGTAACTTTATCGCCGTGACTCATCCAGACATTAAGGACGGATTCACCATCTGTGTCCGTCAGGCCTTCAAATAGCTTACCTGGTTTCTGGATGATAACTTCAGCGTGACCAAATTCTCTTAGCTCCGATGGCTCTACTTTACCGCCATGTTGAACCGCGGTTGTCTGCAGACCATAACAGATTCCCAAAACGGGAACGTCTAATTCAAAAACCAGATCAGGAGCACGAGGAGAACCTTCTTCGGTTACAGACTCAGGCCCGCCCGACAAGATAATACCCTTGGGTGCGAATTCTTTTATGTATGCAGGATCTACATCCCACGCATAAATCTCGCTATAAACACCGGCTTCGCGGATGCGGCGTGCGATTAACTGCGTGTACTGGGAACCAAAGTCGAGAATAAGGATACGTTCTTGAGCCACGGTGTGCCTCTCCTAAAAAAAGAATTCAGACGACAAGGGCAATGGTGCCTCTCATGTGCGGTAGTTTGGCGGCTCTTTAGTGACAGTCACATCGTGAACATGACTTTCCCGCGTCCCTGCTGCAGTGATTCTATTGAACCGAGCATTCTTGCGAAGTGTTTCCAAGTTCGGTGCTCCAAGGTAACCCATACCTGCACGCAGGCCTCCCACCATCTGGTAGACACTGGCGGCAAGCTCCCCCTTATAGGGCACCAAGCCTTCAACACCTTCGGGAACCAATTTCGATGCGCCCTGGTTGGCCTGGAAATAACGGTCAGCGCTGCCTGCTTCCATGGCTCCTAAAGAACCCATACCCCTATAGGATTTGTAGCTTCGTCCCTGATACAGCACAACTTCACCCGGCGCTTCATTCGTGCCGGCAAACATACTGCCGACCATGACAACACTTGCTCCACTGGCCAATGCCTTCACGACGTCGCCAGAATGACGAATACCACCATCGGCGATAACATAAGCACCCAGTTCCTTAGCCGCAGCTGCACAACGGAAAACCGCGGTCAATTGGGGCACACCAACACCCGCGACAATACGGGTCGTGCAAATTGAGCCAGGCCCGATTCCGACCTTAATAGTGTCTGCACCCGCTTCAACCAACGCGCGGACCGCACCTTCTGTGGCAACGTTCCCAGCTACAATAGGCAAATCCGGATGCTCTTTTTTCGTAGCGCGCACTGCCTCAATAACCGAGACTGTGTGGCCATGAGCTGTGTCTAAAGCAATGATATCAACACCGGCGGCAACCAGGGCCGCTACACGATCAGCGCGGTCTGCACCAACACCAACAGCCCCGCCTACTCGCAAACGACCCAATTTGTCTTTTGTGGCATTCGGGAAATTCTCACTCTTTTCAATATCCTTGATTGTGATCAAGCCTTGGATGGCACCCTGGCCGTCAACAACCGGAAGTTTTTCGATACGGTGCTTTTGGAGTAGCCGCTTGGATTCGTCGGTTGTAATGCCCTCTGGCGCCGTCACGACCTCGGCGGTCATAGCTTCCCGGACCTCGATGGTCGCCCGGTCTTCGAACCGAAGATCTCGATTGGTGATAATCCCGACCAACTGTTCACCTTCGACAACCAAAATACCACTGATATTGTGACGTGACATCAACTCTCGAGCTTCGCCCAGAGTTTGCCCTGGTCCGATAGTAATCGGGTCTAAAATCATACCCGACTCGCTCTTTTTCACTCGCAAGACTTCTTTAGCCTGCTGTTCAATCGAGAGGTTCTTGTGAACGAAACCCAGGCCACCCTCGCGCGCCATGGCAATTGCCAAGCGGCTTTCGGTCACCGTATCCATAGCGGCAGAAACAATCGGCACGTGCAGGGAAATACCCGGCGCGAGTTCGGTCGCAGTGTTCACTTCGGTTGGAAGAATTTCGGAATAACAGGGCTCTAAAAGGACATCGTCAAATGTTAGGGCCTGCGGAATGTCTTGATTCATGTTCGAACCTCCCCACTGAGCAAAAAGTGGAATCAGTTCGGGCTCTTCTAACCATTAGTTGCGTCATTGTTCAATACGTTCAGGGCAGTTTCCACATCCCGGAAAAGGCCGCTGACATCATTGAGATCGCCGTATGGCTCATCCTGTGGCCCATGAGCGCCAACTAATACCAGATTACCGCCCCCGAACGGCCAGTAAGCCACTAGAATTGCAGGAGAATGTCCAAATGCAAGCCAGTCAGCAAGCGTAGAGCCCGCTTCGAGGTCAGCAATTGGCCCATAATAAGGCTCCTCGACTTTTATCGGAGCATCGAGGCTGATGTCGGGCAACTCACCGACTGAACTCTTCGCCAGAAGGCTACCAATGCCCGCCCTCAAGGTGAGGCAGGCTGAGTAAGTGAAAAAATGCTGAAGCGCACTGGCCGCGATACCACCTAGGCCCTCAAGGTCCGGTGCTTCAAATAGCGCTTCGCTCGCCTCATAATATCCAATTTCCTGCATGTTGTAACCCAATACCACTGGGCCGGCAGCCTCCAGCACGTCTGAATCGGTCCCTTGGTCTACTGCTTGGCTTAGGTCGGAAGCATTCGACTCGCCGAGATGACCTTGGGCTTGCGCCGCCTGTTCATCACCCGAAATATCCTCATTACTCTGATGTCCAAGCCTCTCAGTGTGTTCCTCC
>JABJBS010000044.1 GCA_018668695.1 Deltaproteobacteria bacterium | reverse complement strand
TACTGCAAACACCTACGGGCAAACGCCGCACGACATTTTTGAAGAGTTGGCTCATCCCCAAAAACTGCCTCCCAATCCGTGAGGTTGTCCTGGCAATAATCGACAGCATCACCCAAGCAACTTATTTCTTCCTCATCGACACCCTCGGCCTTTAACCCGCGGCCCAAATCTCTACCTAAAGTATTCAAGAGGGGCGCATTGGTCCACAACGACCCCGGTTGTAGCGGAGCCTCAAAGCTTACCCCGCACCAGGTCATGAGATCCCAGGCTAAAACTTTGAGGTCGGCACTCACATCCCGTGCGCAATAAGACGCATCAAATGTTCCACTGTAACGATGATCGCCGAAACTTAAATCGTATCGCCCCAAAGCTCTCCCCGTGTCGTAGTTTGGCACCACATCTAAGCTCACCGTTCCCGAACCAACCAGAGCTTGGTTGTGAGCTACTTCTAGATCGTTCACAGAGCCCTGGTCTGAAACAAGGAACGCAGCAAAACCATTAATCGACGGGACCTCTACCTGCTCAGCATCTTGGCCAGGTGACGCCACTAAAACCAGGCTTCCCCCCTGATCCACGGCCACCAGCGAAATACGAATCATAGCTTGTCGATCGTAAGATTTTCGCTCAATCCGGCTACCACATGGTACCCCGGCCGCGGCCATGGTGACCTCAAGATTCCCTTGATAGGCCTCAATCGTGGATACCCCGAGGACTGTCTCAGGTGGAAAAGGCAGCTCTCCTTCAGGAATACCGGACGACGACTGGGTACCGCACCCCCAAGAAGAAGAAACAAATAAACAGAGAAAAAACAGTGCTTTTTTCATTAATTCTCCAAATTAATCAATGCCTTAAGTAATGCTCATCAAGGTACCTGCACTCAAATTGTACACCCGAAAGAGTCCACGGGAACAATTCTATTTTAAAGATTCGTTAATTAGCCCTTGATGCTCGGCTTCATCGTTCGAATGTTACGAATACAGAATTGTAAACTTCAGGGCTCACAAAGGATTTAAGATATGGCGCGGATTAGACGCAAACCCGAGGAAGCCCGAAATACCATCCTAGATGCATCGGAGAACTTGCTCTTAGAGCAAGGGTTGGCTGGGCTCAAACTGGCGAAGGTCGCTCAGGTGGTAGGCATTTCGCACCCCGGCGTGCTCCATCATTTTGGTAGCGCCGATGGCCTTTTAGAGGCCGTTCACCAGAGAATCAGCCTCAAATTAAGAACCGACATTATCACCAGCCTGGAAGACCCCGAAGCTAAGACCGTCGAAGAGCGGTTATCAAAACTTCTCGCGGAACTCTCGGAACCTCGTACCGGACAGCTCATCGCCTGTCTGGTAGCCGCCGGTCTCGACCCATTTCCCGCGGCGGCTGACGGCAGCGTGAAGCACGTGATCGAACTGGTCCAAGAAGGCGTGTCCAACCCCGAGATGAGCTATGAAGAAATTGCATTCGCGGTTCAACTGACCATGCTCTCGATGCTTGGGGATGCTATTCTAGGTCAGCGGGTGCGGAGCCGGATGGGTGTTTCAGATCCCAAACAGGTAGGAACCAACTTCCAAGAGCGTATTCACGGCCTAATCGCCGAGAAAATGCGCCCTTCCGGAAGCAAGCTGCCCCACAACTCTCAGCTCCAACGTAATTTGGGTTAAATCAACTTCTCACGGACGTGCCCACCTCGGCACTGGGTTGTTTCTCGCTTGACCCTGCTTTATCCGCTAAAATATTACGATAATGCGGGTTCTGATAGCTGAAGATGACATTGTCGGGAGCAAAATTCTCAAAGCTCAACTGACTCGGTGGAAACATCAAGTTGATGTTGTCGGCCGCGGGGATGAAGCACTCGAACTTCTAGAAAAACCGCACGATTACGATTTGGCTATTCTCGACTGGGAGTTACCTGGCTTAGACGGGCCGGATATCTGCAGAGCTGTTCGCCAAGAAGAACAAGACCATTACCTCTATGTCATTTTACTCACATCCCGCAGCGGGCGCTCGGATGTGGTGGAAGCATTTGACGCTGGCGTGGATGACTTTCTTACAAAACCCTATGATCCTGACGAACTCCAGGCGCGCCTAAGCGTTGGACAACGTGTTGTAGAAAGAAAGAATAGTCTCAGAGAACGTATCGCATTGGTCGAACGCACGAGTAAATGGCTTTACGACGAGCTCAACAAAACTCGTTCAGAAGACAAGGTAGCCACCCGAGCGGTCCTTGTCCCGCTTCATAGCAACTCCCCTATCGCCAGCTTGGCAAACCAGCTCTCCCGTCATCTCGAACAAGATCAGCGTGGAATTCCAATCAGCAGGCAGACAGTCTCCAAAGAACTCGGTGAGGACTATACCGACATGGATATCGGGGACAGCGGGAGCGGCCGTCTACTTACATGGCTTGAAGAACAAGAGGAGTCTCACGACGTCATCTTTTACGAGGCCTGTTTTAACCACCCTGAATGGACTCGGCTTCTCTTACATCGCGCCGATATCGTTCTGTGGGTAACTCACCAAGATGATTCACCTGAAGCGTCCGAGTTCGAACAGGATGTGTTGGGGCATACCAGCTTTAGCGACTCCGTTCGGCAAGAACTGGTGATACTGCATCCAGAGATACCCAAGGAGATAAAGAATATCCGAGCATGGGCCAAGCCTCGTCCAACCACCCTTACCCATCACCTTGCGCTTAATCATGACCCAAGCTTAGCCCGTCTCGTGCGCCTCATATCCGGACGCGGTGTTGGGCTCTGCCTCAGTGGAGGTAGCAGCAGCGGAATTGCCCATGTTGGAGTTATTCAAGCCTTAAAAGAAAAAGGTATCGAACCTGATATCATCGTTGGTACGAGTATCGGTGCCGGGGTGGGAGCACTCAGTGCGCTAAGTGAAACCCCCGCTCAAATCATTGATCGGATGATAGAGTTTGCAACATTCAATTGGCTGCGTAAATTACGTTTTTTTAAAACACTCGGACCACCCATTCTCTCGCTTTTTAGTGGGGGAAGCCTAGAGCGAGACTTCCGTAAATTCTTTGGTGATGTGCGAATAGAAGAACTGCACATCCCGCTTATCATGGTGACCACAAGTCTTACCCGCGGCGTGACCGTTCCCTTATACAAAGGGCCTGTCTGGCTTGGGTTTCGTGCAAGTTCATCACTGCCCGGGATTCTACCACCCGTCAACATCGATGGTGAACTCCTCGTAGATGGAGGTGTCACCAACAACCTACCCGCTGACCTTCTTCGCCCTTATTGCCAAGATGGAACAATCATCGCTTCAGATGTAAGCGACCGTTCAGGTTTCGCATTTTGGTATGACTACGGACACGCCGTTTCAGGGTGGTGGATGCTGGGCAACAAATTTAGCAGCCTCTTCAAACGTGGCCCCTACAATGTCGATATTCCCAACCTTGCACAGGTGATTGACCGATGCGTCACTCTTCACAGCTTTGATGACACCCAGCACACCACTCGAGACATCATCGATATCTACATAGCGCCGGATGTTCCCCACGAAAAAGTACTCTGGTTCAACGCAAAAGAAGGGGCCGAACGTATTCGCAATATCGTAGAATGTGGCTACTCAGATGCCTTGAAGGCCCTTAAAAAACAAGATCCTGACTTACAGTAACCTACATCACCGGCGAGAATTTCATTTACCAGGATTCAAACCTTTGTGCTGAAACCAAACAAGCGCTAGACTCTGAGTAGGGTCCGTTGAGCGGGGGTACAGAGTTCCAATGTCAATCCATCGTGTCTTGATTGTTGATGATTCATCTCTGGTAAGAGAAATACTGTGCACTCTTGTCACTCGAGACCCGAATCTAGAGGTCTGCGGCGAGGCCGAGAATGGGCGAGAAGCCATTGTAAAATGCGCCGAACATGACCCAGATATGATACTTCTTGATTTGCAAATGCCGGAGTTTGACGGCCTGAGCTTTTTGAGACACTACCGAACCAAAACACGGGCAAAGATTATCATTTTGTCTGGAATGATTTCAGGAAACCGAAAACCCATCGGTATCAACGCCAAGAACCTAGGCGCTGACGCAGTATTGAGTAAGCCTGAAAATATGAGCGATGAAGCATCGGAGAGCATCGAAGAGCTGATGCGTACTGTGTATGAATTGCTAGGAATCGAAGCCGCTTAGAAATTTAAGCGAAGACCTGTGTTCAGGATTATCGTTGTCGACGCCTGTTCATCACCTAACGCCCCCTCACCCACAGGAAGTGATACGCCCCCGAAGACGGTGACGTTGTCCAATGGCAACGCCGCGGTCACGCCCACTGCAGAAAGTGGATCGACGCCTGACTGTGTCAGAAGAAATGAGTTCGCTGTTTCGACTGCAAGCTGCACCCCGCCCAGATCAACACCCACCGCTGCATTGATTCGCAGCATTACTTCAGCCGAGTCTTCAGGAACATCACCCGTACGAATTAAGATATCTGTTCCAAGATCAGCTCGAACGAAAATTGGACCCAATTCAAATTCAGGCGATGCACTGGTGCGAATTGTTAAATAGTCGGGCAAAGCTGCGGAAAAGTTTGCTGGGTCCGCCAACGCGCCATAAATATTAGTATAGAGATTTAACATGCCTTCCATACCATCTGAACCAGAAGCAGTTGGTAGACTTACACCAAAACGATAATTAAGCTTAAAGTTACCCAGATCCGTCCTACCCACGATGCCCGCTTCCACGTTGCCAATGGTAGAATTGGTCACATCGCCACCAAATGCGCGGTCGGAATGAGCAAGTAAACACCGATATCATCAAGTCCAAGCTGTAAGTGATAATCGTTCCTCAAGAAGACACTGCCATCGGCATCTTCGAGTATGATTGCCCCGAAGGTAACTTCAGCGCCAGAGCCACTTTCCACACGGTCCATCAAGGCGAATTGAGCAGCGGAGGCAATGCTCGGTACGATCATTAAGGCTGCCAAGCCGATTAAAGTGGATTTAATATTGGTCAAGAAGTTCATCATTTTATCCTTATTAAAGTGTCATGCGCTCTGACGTGAACCATTGATAAATTGTTCACGGAAAAGAGCAAATACCTAACGAAATAAAATGGCTGTCCTTAAAAAGTGCTTTGTTGTTGACCAAATACCAAGATAATCTTCAGCACGATTACTCTTCATATTTCTGAAGACCCAAGCCGGGAACCCAAACAAAGCCCGGTGCGCCCTCAATACCGCGCTCGTCACGAATATAGCCCAAGAATGGATTGTTGATGAGTTCTTCTCCAATGGTGGTCATTGGACCATGCCCACTGTGAACTCTCATATGACCCGGCAAGAGCGTGAGCCGTCGCAGGCTTTCGATCATGAGCTGCGGATCGCTTAACGGGAAATCAGTTCTACCGATGCTGCCTGAGAAAAGCGTATCACCTACAATAATATCCTTGTCATCGTGCCAGCAGCCTTGGCCGGGTGTGTGCCCGGGCGTGGGTAGAAAATGGAGCGTCGTCTCACCGAGCTGCACGGTATCACCGTCGCTCACTTCATGGTCGATGCGGCCGCAGGGCCGATCAAGATGAGGCATGCCAAACATCGTGCCTTGATGAGGCAGCGTCTCAAAAAGAGGCCGGTCGGCAGCCGGCATATAAGTAGGTACATCCCATGCTTCTTGGAGCATCGTTAAGGCGCCTGCATGGTCTAGGTGGGTATGCGTTAAGAGAATCATCTTGATATCTGGGGCGGGGCTAATCGCTTGAAGCCGCTCTACAAGCTCGTTGGTTTCACCCGTATCGACGATGGCACATTGGCCAGTCGCAGTATCCTTGAGCAAATAGGTGTTGACCTGAAACATGCCAACCGTAAAACAACTAACTTCCATGAGAGCCTCCTAGAGCCTGGCCTATAGCCGCGCAGCATTCAACTCACAAGAGACCTCAGTTAGAGAATGGGTCAAATACCAAAAACATCACCCTGGATTTTAAAATCTGCGCCTCGGTAGTCGAGATTCACATCATGATCATTTCCATTGGTGTCTTCGCTGCTCTCGACCGAGACCCGCACCTGAATATGCTCACGACCTGCTAATAAAGCCAGCGCCGCCATCCACGCTTCATCGCCGCGGTTTTCGTAAAGCGATTCACGCAGCCAGTCATTTCGCCGGTCCTTAGCCTTCGCAGGTGCCTCCTGAAGGCGCTCAATCAGCTGCTCTACACGGTAGAGTTCGGAAAAATCAGCGGTATTATCACGCATCGGTCCGTTTGCGGAGAGCACTCGGCGCCGAACGGGATCTGCCCAAACCGGCAAGCTACGCTCCGGATAAATTGAGCGCCATGCTTGAGTATAGGCATTCCAATAATCTTTCTCCAAGCGTCCACCAATCTGGTCCAAACCTGTTTCATCTAACTTCACATCTATTTTAAGGGTCGTCTTCGAAAGTTCATTGCGTGGGCCAAGCCACATCCGAGTTCTTGGGCGAACCTCTTTTATTCTTCGTTCATATTGCTTCAATGCATCCAGGCTCTCACCGCGCATCAAGAACCGAGCAACTCCCAAACCTCGGATGAGTGCGTCTTTCGAAGTAAATTCTTCACGGGCCTCGTGACTCCATTCAATCCAATGGTCTTCCGCTTTCAGATCTCCCAATGCAGCTCCTCTTCCGGGACGAATATGGCGACTAAAATCTTTTACATCGTAATGATGCTGCTTAAACCAATCCGCCGTTTCCCCGCTGGAGATCTCAAGCTCAGTGGTCACCCCAAAGTAGTCCCCTTCTGAAAATACATCTGAATGCCCGGTGGTTCGGGTAACAACTTCTCCATGGCGCGTACCAAAAGCATAGTGCGAAGCTGACTGTGTTCTCTCGTCGATTGAGGTGAAAACAAAACGGTACATTTCAACACCCGGGTGACCGCGTCTCGCTAAATCTCGAACCTGAGTCCAGTCTCCGGCCAAAGCCCGCTCATAGGCCTTACCAACGACTGCGACACTCAAATCGAGCTTTACATCCATGAGACGGTTATCTTTCTCAGACTGCCCCCATCCGCTGCGTGTACCGGCTCCAACCCAATCCTCAAGTGCTCCTTGAGCAGCGCGCTTAACG
>JABJBS010000043.1 GCA_018668695.1 Deltaproteobacteria bacterium | reverse complement strand
GTCACTGCTGCAGTCGGGTGCCCAATCGGGTTCTGCGGTTTCGTTCGGCTGTGAAATAGGAGCATCAAACTCCGCCGGATCAGAAGACTCGTCGCCACATGCGCTAGTGGTCAAGATGAATAGAGCCGCCAATAGGACTCTTTGAAGTTTAAGAGATGTCATTTTGATGTCCTTATCCGAAGAGTTCGCTGATGGAACCACTGCCCACAGAGGGGTCACCAAAGGTCTGGTTGTTAAGCCCGAAAGATTCGCATATTGATACAAGTAGATGGTTGTGTGCGGTGTTGTTGAGCTGTAAATATCGGCCTAGACCAAATGGGGAATTCGAACCTCCAGCTATGACGAATGGCACCGATTCGCAGTTATGTAATCGGCTATCACCCATTTCTTTCGCCCATAGAACGACGGTGTTGTCCAAGAGGCTGCCTGGGCCAAGAGGGTCACTGCGTTGCTTGAGGGATTGCACGAGGTGAACAAATTGCTCGGCATACCAGCGTTCAGCGTGAACAAAATTTGCAACACCTGCTGTATTGCTGTCATCGCAATGCGATAAAGCATGGTGCCCTTCATTCATGCCCAGCCACGTAAAGACAGTGGGGCTGACGGTATGAGACCACTGCAGGGATGCAACTCGGGTCATGTCGCAAGCCAAAGAGGTCACGAGGAGGTCCATTTGGGCCTGCCCCACGATAGGGAAGCTTGCATTGGTGGTGGGTCCGGATATGGCTGCAAGGGCAGGTGTACTGCAATCCTGGGTGGAACTGTCCTCAAAACTTAATTCCAAGCGGCGGATCGATTCTAGATGTTCGTCTAGCTTGATTCGTTCACGCATTCCAAGCTTGGGTTTTAGAGCAGCCGTTTCATCTCGCACGAGGTCTAATACACTAAGCCGCCGGGCGCGAAGCTTCTCAAGGGCCTGCGCATCTTGGCTCACATCACCGAAGAGTCGTTCGAATACGTTTGCTGGTCGGTCATCTGGGGTTACATAACTTCCGGCTCCCGAGTAGCTCATGCGGGTTTGCATGCCGCCGCCCCAGTTACTGGTTTGAACACCTAGCTCCAATGATGAAAACCGGGTGGGATGATTCAATTCTGCCGCGATGTATTGGTCTAAGCTTTTGCCGCCGGTCTCACCACTTGCACCTCCACCCGTCAGCATCGCTCCCATACCTCCTTCGTGGTTGGTGGCCGTAAGGAAGTTGATGCCGTCTAGAATCAGGACATCATCGCGTATGGCGTCTAGGGGTTCCAGAATGCTTCCGGCTTGAAAGTTAAATGATGTATCGCCTCCGGTGGGGCGCCAGTGCTGGTGAATGGTGCCATTGGGACTAAAAAACACCACGAGACGAAGCGGGGCGGCATCGTCGGCCCAGGCACGGGCGCCCATAAATGGGGAGAGTAAGGCGCTAGCGCCAAGACCTTTAATAAACGAGCGACGAGACACCGGGGGCATACAAGAGCCTTTCAACAATGAGGGGGCAGGTATGAGTTCCCGATGGGCTAAATAAGCTTCATTATTTTTTGATGGTTGTGATTTTTTTTGATTCGGTTAACTTAGACCTATGTTCTTAAAGGGAAATAGTTGGAGTCTCGTGATTTGCTCACTGGCTCTTATGAGCTGCGCCGAACTTGGGAGCACCCTGGTGATAGGCGATGAGAGTGCTGCGCAAGATCCAAGTGATGCATCGGATTCCAGTGATGCATCGGATCCGGCTGAGGGTTCTGATGCCTCAGATCCAACCTCGCAAGATGTGCCCGCGACTGTGTTCTGTCGTTACCATGTGACGCCGGAAGGAGGTCAAAGCGGGGAGACCTGGGAGCTACCGGCCGACCTTTCAACTGCGCTCAGCCAACTTGGCGTTCACTTAGCGCAAGACGAATGTGAGAGCGGCGAAGTGTGGCTGCAAGCTGGAACCTATAGGCCAGGGCAAAATTCAGAAGACAGCTTTGAGCTTATTTCGGGCATGACGCTCTATGGCGGTTTTGCAGGTAACGAGACGACAGCCGCGCAACGTAATCTAGGCCAACAAACGACCACCTTATCGGGGGACCTCGAAAGCGGTGGTAAATCGTCAAACGTGGTGAGAGTGATTGGCCAAAGCGATTCTGAGGTTCGTTTAGATGGTCTAACCGTTCAAGGAGGAGATGCCGCCGGCACGGGTACGCAGTCGCTGGGAGGCGGCTTGTATTCTTCGGAAAGTCGAATTCGATTGGTCGATGTGTCCTTCGTATCCAATCAGGCTTTAAGCGGCGGTGGGTTGGCGATCGATGGTGGAGTTCTTTCCGTAGAACGAGGCCGGTTCGTGAGCAATACAGCGAGCGCTGATGGTGGTGCAATCAT
>JABJBS010000042.1 GCA_018668695.1 Deltaproteobacteria bacterium | reverse complement strand
GCCGTAACCTACAAATTTTCGAGCCAAGCTCAGCCCCATAAACTCCTGAGCCAGAAGCCAAGCGGAGAAACAAAAACTTGGAATACTCGCCGCAATAGCACCCACTCCAGGTATTAAGCCTACGAGAAATAAGGGGAAATTCACTGCGAGCATAAACAAAAGACCACCCACGAGATCACCGAGGGCAATCACCACATCTTTGATCACGCGGCTCATGGTTAACGGATGCGTTGGGGTGCCAACGACTAAAGACTCAACTTTTTCGGATAAACTGTCCAAGAACGGGCTCGCTACGGTCTGCCCCACCAACATTAAAACCAAAAAGCCCAATACAAGCGCCACTGGCCCCACAAGGCACCAGAGCAAAAAGCTTAAAATACCCGTAAGCCACCCCAAAATCGTGCTGCCTGCGGCCCACAACGCCATACCCGCTACCCATCCTTGAATCATGGGCACGAGATAAACGGCGGCCATGCCAATCATTGCACCCAAAAGGATGACATTGACTAAAATAGCGGCAGCCGCCATGGGCCAGAGCTTATGCTCGCTTAGGAAACGCAGACCCTCCAACGGGTACGTAAGTCCCCGTAGAAAAAGAGCAAATGAGCTAGACGGCAATGTTTTCCGGATATTTAGTTGAGTGATCATGGGCCTACCTATATGTGCCTATTTGTCAGAGCCGAAGGATATTCTGTAGAGAGATCCTAGCTGTGCTGGTCACAAGATAAGGATCTTGGACCAATAGGCAATGGCGCTGGTCAAATTAGACCCCTGGCGCTACCCTAAATAATAAGGAAACTTCGCAACAACAAGCGAAGAGGAGTTCATCTATGGACTTACCATTTTTAGAAGCGGTCGCTCAAGGCGGCCTAGTTTGCGACGGTGCTATGGGCACAGCGCTCTACGAACGCGGCATTTTCGTTAACCGTAACTTCGAAGAAGTGTGCCTCAATCAACCCGAACTGGTTTACCAGGTCCACCGAGAGTACTTACTTGCCGGCGCCCATATGCTCGAAACAAACAGTTATGGTGCAAACAAAATTCGGCTCGCAAAATTTGGTCTCGCGGAAAAGTTTTTGCTTATCAACCAAAAAGCGGTCGAGATTGCTAAGAGAGCGGCCGATGGAGCAGCTTACATCTGTGGTTCTATGGGCTCTACCGGTTTAACAGCCAGCCAACTGCGCCGTATCGAAGACGAGGTCACCGCAGCTTACGCCGAACAAGCTAAAATTCTCGCCGATAGCGGTTGCGACGCGCTCATTATAGAGACCTTTGCCCAACCCAGTGAAATGCGACTGGCGGTACTCGGTGCCCGCTCCGTGGTTGATATCCCGATCATTGCCCAAATAGCCGTAACTGACGAGGGAGGCATTGCCGACAACACAGACCCACTCGATTTGGCCCTCGAGATGAGGGAATGGGGCGTCGATGTCGTGGGGGCAAACTGCAGCGGTCCTGACGAAGTCTTTCAGGTTGCCACCCGTATGGCGGAAAGCAAGCTACCCATCTGCGTGATGCCTAATGCTGGCCGCCCCAAACGGCTAGAAGATAGGCAAATCTATCTGGCCACGGCTGAAAATTTCGGCGTCTTTGCTCGGCGGATGTACAAAGCCGGCATCAAGATTGTTGGCGGTTGCTGTGGGACAGATCCCGAATACGTGAAGCGTATCGCCTCCGCATCGCGCATGGTTAGCCCGAGACGTATCGAACTAAAGCCCGTAGAAGAAACAGCGGAAATCAAGCTAGACCCCATCGATCTGGCTGATCGGTCGAGCCTTGGTAAGCAGCTGGGTCAACGGTTTGTATTCAGCGTTGAGGTTAACCCCGCAACCGGACTCTCCACTGAAAAGCCCATCCAAGCGGCTCGAATGCTCACTGCAAGCGGCGCTGATTTTATCAATATCGCAGATGGCCCAAGAGCGACGGTTCGCATGAGCAACCTTGCCCTCGGACTTGAAATGCAACGTGAGCTAGACATCGAAGTTCTTCTTCATGTTTGTTGCCGGGACCGCAACCTCTTGGGCCTTCAGAGCTTTATGCTGGGGTCCCATGTGCTGGGCGTCCGCAATGTGGTTGTCATTACTGGCGATCCACCAAAAGTTGGTGACTATCCGGACGCAACCGGGGTCTACGATGTAGATTCTATCGGACTGCTGAATATCATCGATGGATATAATCGAGGTGTCGATCCGGCCGGGAAACCGATGGCCGAACGAACGAGTTTTGTGATGGCCACAGGAGCCGAACCGGCCGCCATGGATTTTGAGCGAGAAATGCTCAGACTGGGACAGAAAGTCCAAGCCGGGGCTAATCTCATTATGACTCAACCCATTTATGACCCGACACAGCTCAACCGCTTTCTAGAGGCTACCAGTGCATTCGATATCCCAGTAATGGTCGGTATCTTGCCACTTGCCAGTTACCGAAACGCCGAGTTCATTCACAATTACATCCCTGGCATGAGTATTCCGGAAGACATCCGGGACCGAATGAAGAAGTCAGGTAAGGGTGAATCTGCGCGCCAAGAAGGTATCAGGATTGCGATGGAAGCTCTTGAAGGAGTCCGCGACCGAGTGGCTGGCGCCTATATTATGCCACCTCTTGGACGCTATGAAATGGCGGCCGAAATCATCTCGGAGTTTGGTGACGACCGGTCGTTGGGCAAAAATGTGCCTGGCCGAGCGGCTTAACAAGAGCCAGCCCACCCAAAAACGCAACAAAAAAGGGGCAGTGACCGCGCAGCCACTGCCCCTTTTTAGAGCGTTACGAATTGTTTAGCTTACTTGAGCGGTTAGCCCGCCTTGCGCTTGCTGTTTCTCAATGCCCGACCCAATTCAATAACCTCAGCATCTTCCTCACGGCGCCATACGCCACGTGGATTTTTGTCAGATGAAGTTAAAGCTTTGTAGGCATCTTGTAGGAGGTCTTCATAGACCCGACCCTGATACTGTTTTTGCTCTTTAATAGAAGCCATTCTTATTCTCCCCCTAGATTGGTCTTCGGGTCCGCGTCTATGCTCTGCTGCTGAGAGGCACAAGACCGTAAGGTCGAATTAAATTATCCCCTGCTCTGATTAATAGCGCAATTTTTCGGCAATAACGTCAAGGGTTCTATGTAGTTAGAAGTAGCACAGGAGTTTCCCTGACAACTTCACGAGGGGATTTCTGCCCACAACTGGCCGATCATTCGTCCTAAGAAAACACCACAAATATGTGGAATTACTGGGAATGCTCTAAAAAACTTCTTTTAGTTTCAATCGCGTACTTTCGAGTTATGTCTGATATTCAAGGCAGTTCGGTCGTTTTTGGGTAACATCCTGAAAATGTGATGTTTTTTTATGGTTTCCAAGAGCTTGAACTAGCTCTATCGTTTTACTTAATCCAACATCGAGAAAGAATTGCTCCTCCGGGGTGGCTGGGGCAAGACGAAGACTTAGGATAAGGGCAGAGTTATTTTATGACTGCTGATTCAATACCGGTTAATCCGAATTGGCCTATGAACAAGGCCACATCTGAGACTG
>JABJBS010000041.1 GCA_018668695.1 Deltaproteobacteria bacterium | reverse complement strand
GTGATCGATTCCGACGAGCAATGCGAAGATGGTGATTTGGCAGGCCTCACCTGTGCATCGGCTGGCGATTACTGCAGCGGCGACCTGGCTTGTCTGGCCTGCTCGATAGATGCCAGCGATTGCATCATCGATGGACTCGACAGCGACGGCGATACCCTTTCGGATTGCGAAGAAACAGAGGATGGGCTCCCCTTCACAGACCCTTTTGCCTTCAATGGTTTAACCGCCATCATCGGCGAATCTCCTGGTGGATTTTTCACATCGGGCCAGTGCAACGTTTTCTTTGGCGGCAATTACGGGGCCATGTGGGAACTTTTTGATAACTCCAACCAAACCATGGATATCCATGCGGGCTGGGGATACGCCGCCGGAAGCACCAACGATTACGATAACCCTTCCCATTATGACTTTGAACCCAATTGGAGCCACTCTAACAACACTGGCATTTGGGGAAGCTTTCAAATTCTATTCACCGGACAATTCCATGCCGACGACACCGGGCTCCACTGCTTCAGTGTTGATACGGGTGCCGGAGGTATCGGGCCAGGCGATATTGCTGGTAGGCGCAACAGTTGCGGGCGAGTTTACATCAATGCCAATTCGACAAGTATCCCCCTAGCTGAAACCGGCTACGGCTCCAACGCCAGCCCCAATACGGGATGTGTTCATCTCGGCGAAGGCGCCCACGACATCGATATAGCTGCGCGCCATTACGAATCCTATTCTTATTCTCCCTTGCTGCGAATCAGGCACTGCTTTGGCGGCGGTTCAACGTGTTCTCCCAATCAACCTTTGCCGGCATCAAGCCTGCAAATCAATCCATAGGTTTCACCATGCATGATTTATTGTCTTTTGGCGTAGGTACAAATTCTCCTCAGGTACAAGAGCGAAAGGTGCTCACAATGGAATGGACAAACTGGCTGGTCGCCTTGACCATGGCTATGACGATTGGATGCAGCGGCGCGAATAGCCCATCGGGACATGAGGACACCGACAACAGCGGCCCCAACGGCCAGACGGTTTACGAGCAAACCACGCACGTGGGCAGCTTTGTGATTGAGGACCAAGAAGACGTTAACTACATCGACCATTATATCGTCATCACCGGCGACCTGACGGTGAAAACTGAAACGCTTGTTACGTTTCAACTGCCACTGCTCAAGAGAATTCATGGCCGCCTTCTGCTTACCGGTAACAACGAGGTTCTGGAACACTTCTTCATGCCGGCATTGACCACCGTGGGTATGGAGGTCAACATTTGGAACAACCGTTCGCTCAAGCACTTAGATGGCCTCTCTGCCCTGCAATCTGTAGGCGAAAACCTGAATATCTCGCACCACGAAAATCTCACAAGCATCGACGGGCTTGCCCTCTTGGAAACCATTGGCGGAGATTTCAATATCCTTCACAACGAATCTTTAAGCTTCATGGAAGACTTCAATCAACTTATCTCCATAGGAGGCAACTTCAATGTGATGGACAACGATTCGCTCACAATCATTCGCGGGTATGAAAACCTGCTCACCGTAGGCGAAGACTTCATCATTGTCACAGGGGATGAGCTACTCTCGGTGAGCGGCTTTACCTCGCTCTCGTCTATTGGCGGCTCGCTCCGCATCGCTCTGAACGCTGTGCTGAACAATATTGAAGGCATGAATGCCTTAGAAGCCGTGGGTGGGAGTTTTTTAATAGTAGACAACCCTGAGCTCTCTACCTGCATTGCATTGACCTTGCGCGATGCAGTTGGAGAAAACAGTGTAGTGGAAGAGATAGTTATTTCGGGGAATTTACCAGGATGCGACGGCGAAGAACCGGTCCCAGGTGATGGCCTGCTGGCAGGCTCGGCTTGTGAGGAAGATATTCAATGCGCCGCTCCCGGCACGCCACTGTGTCTGCGAGAATACAAGCCAGTGGCCGACCTGATTTTTCCCGATGCAGATCCAGCAAGCGCCGCACATTTTGCAGGTATCGGGCTTGAGTTTCCCGGGGGCTATTGTTCCACCGAAGGAGAATGCGTAACCGACAGCGATTGCGGGGCCGGCGGTTCGTGCTTTGTGCCCTTTGAAAACGTTACCGCCGAAACCCTGGATGAGTTGGCCCAGGGCGGGTTTCCATTCGATATTTACGGGTTTGCTGATCTCGGGCTTTGCTTGGATGCTTGCACCGAGAGCACCGAATGCCGAGACGGTTATACCTGCGATATTCCCATTGGCGATTTACTGGGGCTCGTACCCGGCGCCAGTGAGCAAACCTTTTGTATCGCTCCAGCTGCCACCGGGCCCTGCTTAGATAACCCCTGCGTCAATGGCGGCATTTGCGTCAACGACACCCCCGACACTTATACCTGCGATTGTCCTCCGGCGTTTACCGGTGAACTCTGCGAAACACCGGCAGGCGATGAACCTCAAAACCCTGACCCTGAAGAAGAGCTAAGTGCATGCGAAACAAACCCCTGCCAAAACGGAGCGACCTGCACCGAGGTTGATAACGACTATGAGTGCGCCTGCCTCCCTGGATTTATGGGCGCTACCTGCGATGCCCTCGTGGATTGCGGCGAGCCGCCGGTGGTTGGGGATGCCAGCGCGTTTCTAGCCAGCACCACCTACGCAAGCCAGGTGTATTATGAATGCGATGAAGGATTTCAAGCGTCCGATGAGCAAGCCAGTGTTCTTGTGTGCGCAGCCGATGGTCAATGGACCGGCACCGTACCCACGTGTGAGGCCATTCAATGTGATGCGCCGCAAGAGATTGCAGGCGGCAGTGTATCTTATTCTGAAACAGGCTATGAAAGCCTTGTGGTTTACCAGTGCGATGAAGGCATGCTGATGACGCCCATCGATGGCGCCATTCGTTATTGCGATGAGAATGGCAACTGGAGCAGCGTAACACCTACCTGCACCATCATCGATTGCGGAGAACCGGCCGCCCTCACCCACGGCTCTATCAACCAGGATACCACAACCTATGGCAGCGAAATCAGCTATGCATGCGACGAAGGTTATTTGATTCTGCCCGTCGGCGGCGCCACTCAGCTTTGCAGCGGTGATGGCAGCTGGCATGGACCCACTGCGGTTTGCACAGCCGTGGATTGCGGCGCGCCGCCTTCAGCTCCTAATGGCAATGTTACCTATAGCGAAACGGGTTACACAGCATCGGCGACCTACAGCTGTGATATCGGGTTTGCCATGGGCGTGAGTGATAGCGGTGAACGTATTTGCATGGCCAATGGGTATTGGAGCGGAGCAGCGCCTATCTGCGCCATTCTCGGCGACTGCAACCCCGGCTACATCCGAATCGACGGGGTTTGCACAGACATTGATGAATGCGCAACACAGACATCCAATTGCGATGCCCTGGTATCGTGCACCAATACAGATGGTGCTTTTATCTGCGGTGCGTGCCCCACAGGTTTTAACGACGCCTTCGCAGATGGCACACAGTGCCAGGACATCGATGAATGCGCTTTGGGAAGCGATGACTGTTCGGCCGAGGTTGAATGCATCAATACCGCTGGAAGCTTTACCTGCGGCGGTTGCCCGGCGGGTTATACCGATGTGAACGGCGATGGAACACAATGCGTCGACCAAAATGAGTGCTCACTTGGCAGCGACGATTGCGACGACCTGGTGAGCTGCACCAACACCGAAGGAAGCTTTACCTGCGGCGCATGCCCCGAGGGATACAGCGATGTTTATGCAGACGGCACCCTTTGCGAGGACATCGACGAATGCATCACGGGAATCAATCACTGCGACCTGGTGGCCAGCTGCTCCAATATTCCCGGCAGCTTTGAATGCGCTTGCCCTGAAGGTTGGGCCGATACCCTGGGAGATGGCTCTTATTGTGAAGAACCGTTTCTGGGTTGCTCCTTTCATATCCTGACCTATGAATTAACGGGCATGTTTCGTATTGCCGGCACCACCTTTGGAATGGGTGATGCAAGCTTTGTGATTCCCGATGGCAGCAACCCGGCTCAACGTGGTGTTTTAAAAATAAGAGTGTCCGATGACGGACAAGGCAACCCAGGCAATGGCGATGCCGGTGTGCTCTACTATTCAATGGACCAGGTGTTCTCCAGCACGGTTTCAGGGCTAACCACCAACACGAATACCAATGGCACTGCGGGAACCAATACGAACACTGTGAGCCTCAACGCGGGCAGCCTCTCTGGCACGGCATTAACCTGGCAAACGTGTAATACCAGTGGCTCAGGCAACAACTGGACACCCGACAATCCCGCCAGCGGCGCGGGCTGCGTTCCCAATTATCAATCCTCGGGCAATGTGGAGTGTATCGACAATTCGGCTCTTGCAAACTGCAGCACCGGCGGGCTCCAAGACGGCGATAATCCACAAACGGAATCGTGGACCCAGCTCTTTAAGAACTTTTCATTTGGCGACGGTTTCAACACAGTCACGATGAACGAAGCGCCCATTCCCAACCGGTCACCGAGCACCACCTATGTGGAATTCAACGGCACCCTTGCATTTCCAGCAGAATGCGTGCCTTGAGAAATGATTAAAGCAGGAATATGTGCACCCGACCTCTCTCGTGAAATCATAACCGAAAGAAGTTGGCGCCCTAAGTAAACACACGTTCCTGCTAAATTAAATTTAAATTAAATTTCAAATTAGATTTCCATGACGCAGTCAAATATAAGATAGCGTTTCCTAATAGATACGAATCTGTGCTTAATGAGCTGTCGCGCAACGCCTTTGATGGTGTCTGAGCGAATTGGGTCCAGATGAAACTTCAATTTGAAAGTAAATGATGCCACACTCTTACGAATCCTACGACGAAAAAGCCTCCACCTACACAGCTCTACGCCGCCCGTTGGCTGCCAAAAGAATTGCTCAATTTATCTCAGGCGGTGGAGATGGCATCGATGGAGCGCCCACACATGACCTTTCCAATATTCATCTTTTAGATTCTGGTTGTGGGACGGGAAATTACACCGTCGAATTTACGAAAAAGGGTGGAGAGAATGTTTATAACCTGAAAAAAGTTCATTGTTCCGACTTCAATATGAGTATGGTGAAAGAGGCTTGGAATAACGTTAAGCAATTAATCACGGGTGACGGTTTGAAAACCAGTACTGAAGACGGGGAACTATTGCCTAATCTGAAGACAGTTTCTGGGGCGGATATTTCATTCTCTGTAGATAATGTGTGTGACATGCCCGGGCTAAAAACGGGAGTGTATGATGCGGTGATTAACAACCAAGTTGTCCACCACCTGCGTCCGGACAACGATTTCTCTGATCTTAAAGCAGCTTGCAAGGAATGGTATAGAGTTCTTAAATCCGGCGGCCGGATTAGTATTAATTTCTCTCCTCCGGTTTGTGTTGAAATCGGCATGTGGTGGGCGGAGTGCATCCCTGATGCGTTCAGTGCCTGGGAGAAACGCGCGCCTACTGTAGAGACGATGAGAACTGCATTAGAAGAAGCAGGTTTTGATCCGAACAGTGTGCGATTTGAACATATTTACGACGAAATTTTGTACGACGCCGACCTTTACTTTGATTTGGACGGGTTTGTGGAGAAGAGTGAGTACTTCGCCAAGAATGATTCGACCTTTGCATTATGTAAAGAGGGGGAGCTGGCGGCAGCCGTAGAGAAGATAAAGAAGCTAAAGGCAGATGGAGAGTTGGAGGCTTGGTTTGAGCGAAAAAATATGCAGCGTAAACAGGTTGGGCAGACAGTCTGTGTCTTTGCGGTGAAGAAGTAATTCGGGATCGACTACGCGCGTATCAGCCTAGGTTGAATTTGGTTACTCGTGGGTACCGGGCCTGAATGCTTTCGGCCAGTCACCCTCGAAGGTCTACCAGGCTCTAGAGATGCCTGACGATTGTGCCAGGGTTAAAAGTTAAAGAGTTGTTGTGGCACGAGTTACTCTGAGAAACAGGGTGCAGTTCTTATCAAAGAGCCCTAAGAGCAGACTTTAATTGAGGCTTCTTACTCGCTTAGAGCGTTGCCGTGACAAAAATACATCAAGATATGTAAAACTGGAAATCTTGAATTCATTAGTAACGGGTTCGGGCGACCCTTCCCACAAACCTCTTTCTAATTCGTTGTCTTCGTTGACATGCCCTGAGATGTGAAAGACTCTCACTTATTCGATGCTCACCTGGTGCCTGTCACGTCTCGGAGGGGAAGATATGATCATGCGTTCGAGCCGTCCATTGGCCGCTATTTTACTTGCTATGGGTCTAACTCTGATGCTCACGAGCTGCATCTCACGAGATGATTTTCGAGACCTCAAAGGCAACCAGGAAAAAATCCTGGCTAAAGTTAGCGTTTTAGGGACCCAAACACTGCGACCAGGAGTAAAGCCACCACCCAAAGTGCAACCCGTTGCCAAACAAGCCGCAGCTCAAGATCCAGGGGCAGGTGCTGCTAAAGCTGATCCTTCGCAACGAAGGTACAATAGCCCAGATCCTGAAAAGGTTTACTCATTTCGCGTTGGGGACTCACCGACTCAAGGTCCCGACGACGCTTGGGTTACCCTAGTACATGTCTTTAATTTCCAAGAGATGTTCTCTGGCCAAATGGCTCCAATTCTCAAAGATCTGAAAACGCAATACGGTGAGAATCTACGATTGGTCTTCAAACACTATCCCCTTGAGCGTCGGACACGGTCTATGCCGGCGGCGAACGGATCTATGTGTGCACACGAGCAAGGTAAGTTCTGGGAGTTTCATGACACTCTTTTCGAGACCCAATTTGAACTCGAAGATACAGATCTACTCGGCTATGCTAAGACAGCCAAGGTTGACTTGATAAAGTGGCAAAACTGCTATCGAGAAAACAAATATAAGGAGCACATTCTAACGGACCAACGCACGGCCGCTATTCTAGGTTCTCTAGGAGCGCCGGCTTTCTTTATCAATGGACGATACTTAAAAGGTTTCCAGCCTACCGAAGTTCTCCAGGACTTGATTGAGACTGAACTCGACAAAGCCAAAAAGAGCGGGACCAATAAGGCCCAATACTATCAAAACGAGATTGTCATAAAGGGTCGTCAGAGTATCTAAACTAAATTATGCATAACTAAATTGCGAGCCGAATTCGAAGATGTACGTAACCGTGTGAATGACGGCTGGGATGTTCATGCCGCGTGTTATGCAGCTGCAGATGCCCTGGCCCGCGGTGATGTCAAAGGTTTACCCGCACAGTATTTATCCCCCAGTTCGATTCGGTGCGTCTACTATGCAGTGATGAACAAACGAAGGTAAACTAGAATCTCCGAACACAATATATATTGATGATACTGAAACGACTCCTACGAGGCTAGTTCACGATATCGATGTAGAAACGCTGCGGCATGCCAATCAAGGTCACTGGAGTAGAACTCTCATTCTCTTTCAGCATATTTACGATGTGGGAGATCGAACCTTGACTCACAAATACATGAGTATGGTCGGAGGAAATCAGTTGGAACAGACCCAGGTACATGAAGGCGCGACTCGTATTTCCGTTCAAGCGCTCTAACATCTTTTATGAACTGTACAAGAGTGGTAGCGTAATGCCATGAGTGGAGCAAATATCAAGATTGACGCTAGCAAAGCTATCATTGAGGAAGACTGGGTTAACCTCAAACGCTGTAAACACGGTTTAATCCTTTACAATAGGAACGATTATTCTGTTGGTCGTTGCATGGATTTATACGGTGAGTGGTGTGAGCATGAAGTGCAACTTCTGGTCTCGCTTCTCGAACCCGGCGACGTCGTTCTCGATGTTGGTGCTAACATCGGCACCCATACCGTTCCATTGGCCAAAGCGGTGGAAGGCTCAGGCGGTATTGTTTACGCATTTGAGCCCCAGCATCTCGCTTTCCAGTTTCTTTGCGCCAACCTTGCCCTTAACAGAATCCTCAATGTCCTCTTCTCTCAGCAAGCTGTCGGCGAGATATGCTGTGACATTAAAGTACCCGTGCTTCCGCCTTGGGAAACAATTAATTTCGCTGGCCTAAAGATTGAACAGGACGGCACTGGTGAACCAGTACCCCAAAAAACTATCGACAGCATGGCGCTAAAGCGTTGTGACATGATTAAAGTCGACGTCGAGGGGATGGAATCTCAGGTACTTAAAGGAGCATCGAACACGATAGCCAACCACAAACCACTGCTATTTGTTGAAAACAACTCAGAGCCAGGGTCCAGGGAACTGTTGGAGATCCTAGATAACCTTGGCTACACTTGCATGTGGCATCTCGAAAATTACTTCAATCCTGATAATTTCTACCAAAATTCAATCAATGTGTTTCAGCAGCACCGCCCAGAAGTCAACATGCTCTGCTTCCACCCAGACCGCCCCATACCATCAAGCATCCAAAACCAACTCATGCCTGTGAACGGTCTCGATGATAATTTTAAAACAGCAATTATCCGTTCCGGTCGATTCAACTTTTCGCCCTCTAGAGAAGATTAGAGAAGATTAAGCAGGAATGTGTTTAAGGAATAGAGAAAAACAAAGTCTTTTACTTCTGAAACAAGCATTTTAAGCTAAATTTCAAGCACTGATTCAATCTCTAACATCTACAAAAGGCTCTCACTTTAAGCAGCGAACGCACGCGTCCCTAGGTGGCATATCTATTTCAAAGTATCTACTGCTCTAAGCTCGATATAATAAGGATGTCCAACAGTTATCAGGAAATCCATCCGGACCTACCGATTTTTTCAGGCCTAAGGAGGCTTCACGATAAGCAAGTTGAAAGCACCAATAATTGCCCACATAAGCTCTGGTAGCTTCATCAAATCTCTTCGCCCATGCTGTTAACTGACGGCGGCGTACACGCCACCAAGGAGGCAATAACGGCTTTGTGCAGATGCTAATATCCATAGCCTTCACTGCTCGGCGACCAACAACCCTCTTCGACTCACGCTCCCTACGCTTGGTTTCTAGAGACACAATTTCTTCAACTAAACCAGTAACAATTCTTCTTCTCTCCGCTTCACTGAGATGTGACCAGCCCGGCAAAGCATCCACTCTTAACTTTAGCTGCTCTACAAAGTCAGATTTATTGAGCCGCTTCTTATATAATCGTTGTTTCTGATTCACCTTAGCGCGGTGATATTCTGTAGCATGAAACCACTGCGCTTTGATTTGAGAACCGGTCATTAAATGCTTTGCGCAATGTAAGCCCGGCCAATGCTCTGGCCGCTCGACCAAATCTTCCTTCACGCCTTGGCTCAAAACATACTTAAGGCATTTAACCTGGCTTTCTTCAGTTGGCAGAGCTGTAGCAACATATCTCTGATGCCAAAAGCTACCGGGCATTCTATAACGCTGACCAAGCCTTCGAGAGATTTCACGTTTTATAAAGCCAACAAAACCAGACACATCATCGCCGCGACCAGATACCATCAAATGAATATGGTTAGACATAAATGCAAAGCCATAAAGCTTAACTTCAGGCCAGTTTTGACGAGCCATTGCCACCACTCCACCACAAAGTGCAGAGACACCTTTCTTGGGGGCCAAAAGAAATTGCCCGCGAAGAGTTTTACTGATGATGTGGTAAATCATCCCTGACTGAATATATCGAGCATGCGTGATTTGGAGAGTTTGGCCGGTATCTTTCTGCATACATACAATACCGCAAGCTATGTGCCAGAAAAAACCGTAATAAATTCAGAAGGTCAATGTAGTGATGAGTCAAGATGAAACAGTTTAGCTACCAAAGTGAGACATATACACATTCCTGCTTAATCAATTTATAATCAATTTACAATTTCCATTCCTGCTTAATCAATTTTAATCAATTTCCTGCTTAATCAATTTACATTAATCAATTTCTAATCAATTTCTTATAAAAAAATGTCGAAAATCTAAACCGTGTTGCGAATCTACTAACGACAAAGTCGACAAGGACCACTGCATAGGCAAGGAGATTGCATCAACATGACTGACACAAAACAAGAAAACCAAACACCTCAAGCATCTCTTCTGGGCCCTATTCTACTCTCGGCCCTCACCCCTGCAATATTAGGTAAAAAACTCCGAAACCTTCTTTTACGACTTGAAGAACCCACAATCCCCTGCGAACAAACAATCAAACAAAATCATTTAAGCGCTACGGAACAATACAAGTACCGGATCGCGATTTTGGCAACTTCTCAAGAAGAGCTCATCTCCCATGTCCGAGAAGCTCTTTGCCAAATAAGACTCCAACCCCAAAAACAAATATCAAAGCAATCTGGGATTTATTACAACGCCGGGGCCAGCACATCTCCAGTGGCATTCGTATTTCCAGGTCAAGGAAGTCAATATCTGGGCATGACCGAAATGCTATCGAGAACTTGGCAACCCGCGCTTGCCGCATGGAAGCAAGCAGCTAAGTTACGATTCACTGGCGAGAAAAAATCCATCAATGAGATAGTCTTTCCCGATTCTCATGGATCCAAACAAACCCCCGAAAAACACCTCAAACAGCTCACCGATACGCAATGGGCACAACCAGCCATTGGAACCGCATCTTTGGCCTACCTAAACCTCCTACAATGTCTGGGTATTCAAGCCGATGCTGTTGGCGGCCATAGCTATGGCGAATTGACCGCACTCTACGCAGCTAAAGCAATAGACAGCGATACACTTCTTAAGCTGGCACGCCGTCGAGGCGAACTCATGCGAGATGCCGCCAATATTCCGGGCGCAATGACGGCTGTGCGTTCACCAGCAAAAAAAGTCGAGGAAATCCTTCTTGCGCATCATGTAAAAGTTCGATTGGCCAATGACAATGCACCCAACCAGGTGGTCCTTTCAGGAACGGTCGATACCATCGAGCAAGCAGAAGCTGTGCTTGAATCTCAGGGGCTGCGTGTCCAGAGATTGCCTGTGGCAACAGCCTTTCACTCATCTGTAGTTGAATCGGCAGAAAAACCCTTCCTGGATACTCTCACCCGCGAGGATATCTGCACTCCAAATATTCCAGTCTATGCAAATACCACAGGACTACCTTATCCAGATGGACCTCGATCTATTAGAAAAACATTGTCCTCCCAAATAACCAATACCGTTCGATTCGTGGAACAAATCAATAACATGCATCAAGCAGGCATAAGAACATTTGTAGAAGTTGGGCCGGGAACAGTACTCAGTGGACTTATTCGTCGAATCCTAAAGGGAAAAGAGCATACATGCATCAGTCTCAACAGTAAAAAAACTTCTGATGTCACCGCATTCATCCATGCCATCGGCCGTATGTGGACTCTTGGAATTCCGATGAATATTCAGAACCTTTGGGCCGAGCAATTCAGCGTCGAGGCTCCTCGCACCGAGCTTACCGTACACCGTACGGAGCCATCATTCGCCAAGGTAGCTTAAACCTACCCAGCACCTTTACGGTCTTCCCCGAAGCCAGCCGATCTCGTTCGCCACAAATCCTATGCAACTTTAAGTCCAGACCTAACGGGTTTTGTGGGCAAAACCCATTCATCATGTTCCAGAGATGCACGACTAGATTGATCAATCAGTTAAGAAAAGACGATTCAATGAGTCAGAAGTTACATCCATGTACCGAATATCAACACAACAAGACTGACGCGGCCTAATGTCGCGTTCAATAACGATACATGAGGAAAAAAAATGAGTGTAGAAGTAGTTAAAGAAATTCTAGTAGATGTACTCGGCGTTGACGATTCCGATATCAAAGAAGATGCCAACCTAATTGATGATCTCGCCGTCGAGTCCATCGACTTCATCGACATTGCATACGGAATTGAGCAAGAAGTTGATGGCAAAGTAAATCCTGGTGACATCTTCCCTGCCTTCTTAAGAGAAGCCGATCTCTTCGACACAACCGGAGCACTTAACAAGGAAGTTACGGACAAGCTGGAAAAAGACTACAGCCATATCCGTTCCAACGTCATCGCCGACTTCAGCAAAAGCCAAGACCCAAACGTTTTCTTTTCGGTTCAAGTCCTCAGCGATTTTATCAGCCATAGAGCCAGCGCATAAAAAGAGCCTCAACAAAACAGAGAGCATAAGGAGATTGGCATGATGAGTACTCAGCGCGATGTTGTAATTACCGGCATAGGGATGGTTACGTCCCTGGGTAGCAGTGTAGATACTGTATGGAATAGCGTACTCGAAGGAGAGCACGGATTCGATAAACTTTCTTCCATTGCCCCTGAGCTTGAAGGACATGGTGTCAATGTGGCCGCTGCGGCGGCCGACTTCGACCTAAGCCAATTCAACCTAAACCCCAAACTGCTTCGCAACACCAATAAAGTAACCAACATGCTTGTTTACTCTGGTCTGTCCGCTCTCAAAGAAGCCTCTCTTAATGCACCCGATGACTGCGAGCGATACAACATTGGAGCCATCATTGGTACTGGAACAGGAATGGCCGAGCGCTACAGCAGCCAGCCTCTAGAAGGACGCCGTCCACGCTGGTTCCTCGATACCTATCCAAACCTATGGCTCTCCTATCTATCTATTGCCGCTGGTCTCAAAGGCTACGGGTCCACGGTCGTCAATGCTTGTGCCAGTGGCACTGTCGCAATTGGTAATGCTTTTAGTATGATTCAAACTGGCCAAGCTGATGTCATGCTTGCCGGTGCAACATCCAGTAAGCTAGCTGCGCCTTACCTAAGTGGTTATTCCCGACTGGGAATGATCTCTCCATCCGACTCTCCCGACAATGCGATGAGACCTTTCGACAAAGACCGAACTGGTTTTGTTCTGGGTGAAGGTGCCTGTGTATTGGTACTCGAGGAAGCAAAGCATGCAGAAAAACGCCAGGCAGAACCAATTTCAAGAATTGTTGGAACCGGCATGACAATGGATGCATTTCGAGTAACCGACCCCAGTGAAGAAGGAAAGATTCGAGCCATGCAACAAGCTATGGCCAATGCCGGAATTGACGAAAAAGCAATCGACTACGTTAATGCGCATGCCACTTCCACCAAAGCCAATGATGCAGTCGAAACACAAGCCATCAAAAGTTTATTTGGAAAAAGAGCACCAGGCGTCCCAATCAACAGCACGAAATCGATGCTCGGTCACACACTTGCTGCCAGTGGAGCTATTGAAGCAGCCATTTGCGCAAAAAGCCTTCAGGAAAAGACCATTCACCGAACCCGCAATTTCAAACAAGGATGCAGAGACTGTGACTTGGATTACGTAGCTGAGGGAAACCGTAATACCGACCTGCAATATTGCATTTCTAACTCCAGCGGAATCGGCGGCTACAATGCATCGCTGGTTATGGCCGCCGCCTAATCAACATCACGAAAATATGAACCCGAGGAATCTACCATGAGTAAAACAAACCATATATCCATTACAGGCGTGGGAGTCGTCACCCCAATGGGACTAGAATTAGACACCCATATCGACGGACTCAAAAACGGCAAGTCAGCACTACAAACAACGTCCACCACCGATGAGGACTTTCCAATCTACACTGCGTTGGTTCCAGACTTTGATCCCAAGCAATACATCGAAGACCGCCGGTCCATTCGTTTTATGACCAGGCCCGTATTGTTCGGAAGCGTTTCGTCACGCCTTGCACTCAAGCATGCTGGGCTTACAAAACAAGAAATCTCAGCCGACGAAGACGGGAATGGAGTCATCTATGGTGCGGGCGTTAACAACAGCGTTGCCAGCACCCGGGCGGCTTTTGTACCCTGTGTAAAGTCTGATGAAACCATAGACTACGAGCTACTCGGTTCTATGGGTTATCGTAAATTACCTCCCCTGTGGATTCTTCCCAGACTCCCCAACACAACCGCTGGACAAATTTCGATTCAAAATGGCATCAAGGGCATCAATTACAGCTGCGTAAACGGCGTTGCCAGCGGCATGGTAAGCATCGGTAATGCAATGTACGCCATCGCTGATCAGCGCGCCAAGCGCATCGTTTGTGGAAGCTCCGAATGGGAGCCTGCAGTGGACCAAATTCACCGTCTTAATGAGCGGGGTATTGCTTCAGTTGAAAAATCAGGTGGAAGGCCATTCGCCAAGGATTCAGATGGACTTTGGGTAGCCGAAGGCGCAGCCACTCTCGTTGTCGAGCGCGCAGATGTAGCGCAAGAACGTGGCGCCAAACGTTATGCAGACATCACAGGCTACACCCAGTCATACCTGCCTGATCTTGAAGAGTTAGATATTCAAGACATAGCGCAGGCATACGAAGACAATATGTTAAATTGCATCATCGATTCCGGTCTCAAGCCCGAAGATATCGAAGTTGTCCAAGCCAATGCTTGCGGCATCCCAAAACTGGACCAAGCCGAAGCCATCGCCATCAAAAACGTTTTTGGTAAAGGTGCGGCCATCACTGCAACCGCCGGAACAATTGGCCATGGGCTTGGCGCTTCTAGTTCAATCAATGTAGCCTACGCCGCTATCCAACTCGATGAAGGTTTCATCGCCCCCATCCTAGGCGATGGAGAGTTCTTTGAGAACCAGAGCATTGACTATGTCCGCCACGACGCGCGGATAACGAATCATAAAAACGTATTATCAAATTGCTTTGATTACTTTGGTTCAGTCTGCAGCATCATCCTTCAAACACCAGAAAACAAGTCGAGCTAGCCAAAGCGCAAGCCTTCGTTAGTCCACTGCCAGAAATGGAATGTAAAATGAAAAGAGTCGTAGTAACAGGAATGGGTGCCGTAAGCCCTTTTGGAATTGGTAAAGAAACACTGTGGCACAAAGTGCTAAAGCAAGAGAACGCAATTCGTTCTATTCCGGAATACCAATTAAAAGGAGATCTTGTTAAAATTGGTGCGCCATTACCAAAAGTTGATTTCAACCAATACGCCGAACTAGATAACGAATTGTTTTCAAGGTTACCGGAAGACGATGATATCCAGTCATTCTTTCTTGCTGCTTATGAAGCAGTTCAGCAGTCTGGACTCGACCCAAGGAAACTTTCGAACACATCTCGTATTGGTAGCTATATAGCGGATAGAGATATCTCGACCGACGTTTACATGAGCCAGATAGCTCCCATTATGGCGAAATGCACAGACGGGAAGAGTTTTAATCGAAAGAAGTTCTACGACCTCTTAGCGCAAAACAATGTAGGCAAGAAAATGCCCTATCATGACTCAGACAGCATCAACCACTTCGTGAGTCGTGCCTACAAGATTCGAGGTCCTCAACTTGCAATAGGCACTGCCTGTGCCTCTGGTAATAATGCGATTGGAGAGGCCTTTGTCCATATTCGCCAAGGACGCCTTGACGCTATTCTTGCCGGTGGTGCGTACAATTTCTCGATTACGGGCATGATTGGATTCACCCGAATTGGAGCCCTCACCACCAACCCTGATCCGGAAACAGCTTGTTCACCTTTTGACAACAGACGTTCGGGTTTTGTGATGGGATCAGGTTGTGGTGTGTTGATGCTCGAAGAACTTGAGCACGCCAAAGCGCGAGGTGCCAATATCCTTTGCGAAATCAAAGGCTATGGAGCCTACAGTGATGCCTACCGAGCAACGGACCCGGACCCGGAAGCCAGCGGTGCTACACGAACCATTCAGGCAGCGTTGGATACTGCCGAACTGAATCCAGAGGACATTGGCTATGTGAATGCCCATGGAACAAGCACCAAAATGAATGATTTAAGCGAAACACGAGCACTTAAGAATGTGTTTGGTGAACATGCTCTCAAGATACCCGTGTCCTCAACCAAATCCATGATTGGACATGGCATCATGGCAGCGGGAGCCCTCGAGGCAATCGTTTGTATCGAGAGCTTACGAAATAACGTTGTTCATGGCACCCGTAACTGGGGTGAGCGAGACCCAGATCTTGATCTCGATTACGTACCGGAAGTGGCGCGAGACCACCGAGTAGATCACATCTTAAGCAACAACTTTGGATTCGGTGGGCAGAATGCTTCGGTCATCTTTTCACGTTTCAACCGATAGAATTCAGGAAGACAGACATGAATAAATACTTTTTTGAACACTGGAACGTATTAAACGCCCAGACACACGATAGCTTGGAACTCGACATCACACTCTGCTCGGAATTCATGCCCTTTATGCGCGACCATTTCTTTGCAGGAAAATGCCTCATACCTGGAGCTGTCTTAGCGGACATGATGCTTGAAGGTTGCTCCATGCTTGATCCGGAAGAAGACATCTTCCCTTTGAATCTAAAGAATCTCGATATCAGACGCGCGGTTCATGTATTTGAAAAGGAACGCTACACCATCCGCGTAAATGTTCGAAAAATAGAAAACAACGATTCAGGTCGTCACTATGCTTGTGAAATCCGAGGGGCGCTACGAAACAGCAAAGGTGAAGTTAAACGCAAGAATGTAGTGATTTGCAGTGCCGAGTTTGCACTTGGCCTCGACTCCAAGCAAGGCAAAGAAATTGTTCCTCCCAAGGAACAACATCGCTACGACATGACAAAAGCCAAGCTCTATGAGTATTTCATCAACACCCATGGGCCACTCTTCCAAACATTGAATGGTAAACTTCTCCTATCGCCAGCCAAAGACCAGGTCGAAAGCCAGTTTCAAATTGGTGACCGAGAGCAATCGTTTTCAGAAATTAAGAATCTGCCATTTATCTTATCGCCACTTGGCTTCGACAGCATTCTCCAAACGGCTGTGACCTTCAGCATGCTCAATGTCCCAGGACAGCAGGACTATTTCTATACAAAGTTGCCTGTTCAAGTGCGCAACTTCCGTATGGATAAACCTTTTGAAGGGGATGCATCGTACCGCTGCCGTGCGAAAGTCGTGGAGCACAACGATGACACCATGACCCTAGAGGCAAACCTGCATTTGAACAACGGTGATTTTGTTGGGTCCATCGGCGAACTGATTCTCAAGAAGGCACCTTTTGAGCGATACAGCCGTTCAGGAACTGAGTCTATCATTGAAAAATATAGAGAAAAGTCAGGACCAGCGGCCGCTGCATAACCCACCAGGAACAAACAATGAATCAGCTAATGAACACAAAAATGGTAGAGAACTTATCTCTGCCCCATCTCCACGGGTGTACTGAAGTCATAACCGAAGGTTCTGCACTAAAAGGCCTCAGGGTACATATTGATACTCAACACCATAAGTATCTACATGACCACACTTTTGGTGGCGATTGCTTCGTGCCCGCCACCCAAATCATTGAACTTTTTTGCGAAACAGCCAAGTGGTTAAGCACATCATTAGAAAGCCCCCATTTGGAGATTTCACACGTTAGAAACCTCAACATTGAAAGAGCCATCGCAATTGAGCCAGGAAAAGCACTCACCATCGAAATTGGGCTCACACGACAAGTAAAATCCGATACCGAAACTATCTACGAGCTCGCCATTACTTCCGACCGCGTCAATAAAGTTGGGAAAATATTAGGAAAAAGAGTCAACGCCTCGGCACGCGTGATTGTAACATCAAGAATTCAGAAACCCGAATCCTTGCTCTTACCGGAAATGAACTTCACTCAATTTAGTTTCCCCAGTAACGAATTCTATCGGTTTTATTCTCCATCACATGGTGTTCAATTTCAGAGTATTACCGGTAACTTTTCCGTAAGCGACAATAAAGAATACATTTACGGCGAATACGACTGCGGTGCGAAGGAGCAAGACTATATAGAAGGCCAGCAATCGATTTTCATGACGTCTCCCTTAGGCTACGATTCCTGCCTCCAGTACATGGTTTTTCTCTCTAGGCTACAACGCGTATTTGGGAGCCTTCCAGTAGGCGCTAAAGACATCACCATTTTATCTAAACACCCCACAGAAGGCCCCTGCAGGGTCCTGGTGAGACGTGTCACGATGGACGACACCTATATGGAAGCCGATATCATTGCTGCTGACAGTACAGGCCAAGTGGTCATGAAGGCTGAACGCTTTCGAGTTAAGAAAGCTAAATTCCATACCACCCATCGAGAAGAATTCTTTCAGTTTTTGGAAAAACACCGTGTTGATAAATGTGCATAACAAGGTGCAAAAACAAGTGGCATCATCGTCTTCATCCCCAATGGCTATCCGTTGTTATCAAGCCGGCAATAAAGAGGCCGAGGATTCAATCGTCTTTCTAAATGGTCTTTTCCACAACCATAAGGCTTGGATTCGCCAGGAACGTTATCCCGATTTTAAGAAGCAATATCGTTTAATATACCTAGATTACCCTGGCTGCGGTGAAACACCGCAAAGTAATAACGAAATCAGTTTCTTAGAGATAGTTGACAACATTGCCAAGCTCATCAAACAACTGACCTCCAAACCGGTAAATCTAATCGGTTATTCCGTAGGTGGAATGTTTGCCATGGCACTGACATCCAGACACCCCGGGCTCGTTAAACGACTTGTGTTACTCAACACGAGTGCCACAGTCGCCGGTCATGCTTCAAAAATAGTCGAAGGTGTTGCGAGATCTATTCGCTCGGGAGATGATCTGAAATCGATATTTTCTCTGGTTTATCCCTGGTTCTATTCGGCGAAATATCTTCCCAGGATAGCATCCATGGAATCGCTCTTGCTCGATCAATATGCATCCTACAATCGTAACCGTGAAGGTGTGTTAAAGCTTCTTCAAGCAATCGGAAGCAAACCCGATCTCCAAGAGATGGCCGCAGAAATTGATTGCCCTACTCTCATCGTAAGTGGCAGTGATGACACAGTATTTCCCGTATCACACCAAGAGGCACTGCAGACTCAAATACGCGAGTCACAACACCTTACCCTTCAAGATACCGGTCACTGTTCCTATATTGAAAACCACCGTCCACTAAACCAAGCAATCGGTAAGTTTTTTTGTCAGAACTGACGCGCAGCCAGCGTATTGCTAGCTATGAAAACCAAGAAATTACTAATTCAGTTTGTGGGCACACCAAATCGTTTAAGCTTATTTAATAAGCTCCATGACGAATTTGATGTAACAGTTCTTACGAATTCCCAGACAACCAGTCACATAGCTGATCCGACAAAGGTCTACCAAAAAGTGGACTACGGGACCAACTCGCATACCGAACTGGTGAAAACCCTAGGACCATTTGATACTGTACTGATTGTACCCAGCATCTCATTAGAGAAATCCGATACACGCTGCAACCGGAATATTCGGGGACTGCTTAATCAAACATTCCTCGCACTTAAAGGACTCTACCGTCCTTTGATGCGCGCTCGATCCGGTTCCGTCTGGATCCTCAACAGTGAGATTGGCCATAGCATCTTAGCGCCGTCCAACCCACTGGTCATCGAGTCCACTCTTAACGCAGGCCTTGAAGCACTGGCCAAGGTGGCGGGCATGGAACTGGCAAGAAAGAAAGTTGCAGTAAACTATCTAGGCATCTGCAATACCATCGATCCAACCGACCTAAGCGGACTTCTTTCTTGGTCCCACATCAATAACAATTTTTTCGTGACCGCACAGGGCATTGAAACCGGCCTAAGAAAGGCGAGCTAAAGATGACACAAAAACGAGCACTCATAACAGGCGGTTCGAGAGGAATCGGGGCAGCTATTGCCGAGCGCCTGGCCCGAGAAGGGTTTCATGTACTGATTGCAGCACGCCGATTCACAGAGGAAGTACAAAACCTCATCAATCTAATTTCAGATAACGAAGGTACTGCTGAATTCGTTGAATTGGATGTGCTGGACGAGAAGTCAGTGCAAAACATTGCACACAAAATTGGAACCGATCGACTCGACATATTGGTCAACAACGCTGGTGTACTTAAAGATGACCTACTCGTCAGCCTTGATTCCCAAGATTGGGAACGCGTTTTAGAAACCAACGTATGGGGCAGCCTACGGGTTTATGACCATGTGCGTCCGGCACTCAACAAAGCAAAAAAACCAGTTGTTGTGACCCTGGGAAGTGTCTCCGGTGTGAGACCAAGACCAGGCCAAGGTGCATACGCCGTTTCCAAGGCAATGCTTATCGCCTGGACTCAGGCAAGCGCCCAATGCAGTGACAACAACACAAACTACTTCTGTATCTCACCGGGACCTGTCGCAACCGATATGATCAAAGCAGCTCCTTGGTACACGGACCCACGCGCGTTTTCTAGAATTCCAATGGGTCGTTTTGCAGAACCAACAGAAATCGCCGACGTCGTAGCCTTCATGGCCCTACACCCGGCTGCACTCAGTAATGGAAGCAACCTCGTCATTGACGGTGGCTTCGTACAAACGACCAAGGGAGATTAAATACAATGAACAATCCAGAATTAACCACCTACGAAAAGTATGTAAACCCACTCCAAGCCAAATTATTGAAAGCCAACGGAGTAGAGAAAACGTTTATCAAAGCAGAAGGACACACGCTCACTTATAAGAATGCCAAAGGAGAAACAGGTAGTATTATTGATTGTCTCTGCGGGTATGGTTCCCTTATGTTTGGGCACAATCACCCAAGAATCCACGACACGGTTAAGGATTTCCTCAACAACAAAACTCCCATCCACACGCAATTCGCGCCCCGCCCTATCACCGCAAGGCTTGCCGAACGACTATCAGGTTTGGCCGAAAAATATCTAGACGAAGACTACGTGGTGCGATTTGCGAACAGCGGCGCTGAAGCAGTTGACCTTGCTATTAAGCATGCGGAATTTCAGAGAGTCCTAAAAGTTCAGGAACTTACGAAAAAATTGGACCAGAAGTTCAACGATCTGGAAGCGAGATGGAACGACGGCGAAGTGGAAATCCCCGGTGAACTATTCGCTGAAACAGAGCTGCGTGAGCAAATTTTTGCAGACACGCTTACTCCAGGGGAATTACGCGGGTATATATCACGACTCAACAGTGTGGCCCTGAGCTCTCGCCCCATCATATTTGCGCTCAAAAAGGCATTTCACGGAAAAAGCGTAGCTGCGGCACAGATGACCCACAATGAAACCTTCCGCCGAGCATTCTTGTATTTCGGGATGCAAACAGTTTTCATTGATCACGAAGACCTTTCGGAAATCGAATTCATCATGGATGAGGTTAGCCAAACTTTTTACGATTTCGTGATTAATAAAAAGACAAATCAAATCAGCCTCGTCGAAAAAGATTACCCGGCCTACACTGCGGCGATTATTGAACCGATTCAAGGAGAAGGCGGCATACACGCAATTCCGGGTAGCACCCTTCGGGACTTTAGGAACATATGCGACCACAAAAACTTCCCTCTTATTTTTGATGAAATTCAATGTGGGATGGGACGCAGCGGCACACTTTTCGCTTGCCAACCGCATGATGTAGCCCCCGACATGGTTCTCTTCGCGAAATCTATTGGCGGAGGTGTTGCCAAAAACGCCGCGGTATTGATTAAGCGAGCCAACTACGAGGATGCCTTTGGGATCATTCACTCCAGCACCTTTGCTGAAGATGAGTTGAGTGCTTCCGTTGCACTCACAGTATTCGACATGCTCGAAGAAGACGAAGGTGCTGCTTACGAGAGAGCCACTGAGCTTGGGAACCGCTTAATGGAGGGTTTCCGCGAGCTTTCCAGAAAATACCCAGGTACCATTAAAGAAGTTCGCGGAATCGGCTTAATGATTGGAGTTGAATTCTTTCAGGACGTTGATGCGGACAGCGCAGTCGTACGACTTGTGTCACACCACAACAGACTGGGCTACAGTCTCTTTTCTTACCTCCAAGAAGTTCAGGGAATAAGAGCTGTCCCCACCGCAAGCGCACCGTCAACCCTGCGGCTTGAGCCAGGCGTAACACTCACCGATGATGAAGTAGATACCATTATTCAGGGCTTCGAAGGATTATGCAAAACCCTCTACTACCAAGACAGCTATCAACTACTCCAGCACGTAGGTAATCAAGACCGGTCCTCTAGAGATCACAAAATCCGAGATTATAGACGTGATGAAGTGAAACAAAAGCGGGCTCACTATAAAGAGAAATCGAGAGTTGGTGTTCCCAAAATCGGCTTCATCGCCCATGTCATGGACCCCGTTAACATTTCCGACAACGACCCCGCGTTGGAACGGCTCACCAATGAAGAACGTGCCGGTATCTATAATGCGAACAACGTGACCATCATGTGCAACGCGCCGTCGGTTCCAAAGAGAATAACGGCTTCCTTTGGCAAAGAAGTAGATGTTCAATTCTACATTTTAAGCCGAACCGCCAGCCAAGTCCTGGGGGATCTCAATGGCCCTGGACTAGATGATCTACGTGAAGCGATTTACGACACTGCATTACAAGCTAAAAAAGACGGCTGTACTGCATTTGGTTTGGGGATGTTCACCTCGGTTGTGACCAACAATGGTAAAGCCTTACCGCGAGTACCGGGAATGCCATATACCTCGGGCAATGCACTCACGACAGGCATGGGTTTTAAGGCCATGCAAGAGGCCACCGAAAAAACAGGTAAGCAACTAGACGGCTGCACAGCTGCAGTCGTTGGAGGTGCTGGAAATATCGGTCAGGTCTACTCAGCACTACTCGCTGAGCGTGTAGCTCACTTGATGCTTGTGGGCAGCGGTAGAGCTGGATCAGTTAAGCGACTTTCAAGAGCCTATCACCGCGTCTATGAAACCCTAATCGAAACCATTCGTAAGGAAGGCAAAGAGTCTTTGAGCGGACTGGCACTTGATGTTGCGAATTTAACATCTGTGCAAGATTTTATCGCAGAGCTTGGTGACAAGGACATGCCGAAGAATACAGGTAAGGATGTTGCAACCTTAATTCAGCAGGAATTTGGAACAGATCCATTCGTCACGGTCACGGATTCACTGGCTACCATTGCCTCCGCCGACATCGTCGTATGTGCAGCCAGTGCAAGCGAGCCATTCGTCGGCTCCGACATCGTCAAGCATGAAGCAGTCGTGGTTGATATTGGTGTTCCACTCAATGCCAAGCAAGATGTTAAAGACCGCCATGACGTAACCTACATGCAAGGCGGCTTGGCCAAGCTTCCGTTTCAACAAGAAATGACCGAAACGGTAAAAAATCTACCACACGGCACTGTATACGGCTGTGTGGCCGAAACCATGCTTATGGGACTCTCCGGAAGTGGACGTAACTTTTCTTTCGGAGACATCACCCGCAAACAAGTTAAAGAAGTGACGGCCTTGGCTGAAAGCTATGGATTTGCTGCCACGGTTCCCCAAACCAGGGGCCTCTAGGTCCCGCCCTCGCGGCTTAAGCTGCCGTTATTGCGACACTTTCACATATTTCAAAAAACTCGTCAGAAACACGACCCTCGTCGCGAAACCCTAGTGTGAAACCCGGACATTTTACTGGCTTAGAAAGTAACGGAAGCATCGATGAACCCCAAGACTCAGACAGTGGCCACTCTTAACGGCGTGAGTAAGACCTATGGAGAGTCATACGGCAATCCGATACAGGCCCTTAAACCAACCAATCTGACCTTAGAACGAGGCAAAATCTATTGCCTGGTAGGTCCATCTGGGAGCGGCAAGACTACCCTCTTAAATCTCCTAGGACTCTTAGAAACGCCATCAAGTGGTTCTATCCATTTCTCAGAGCAAGAGGTTTCGAAGGCAGACGAATCGATCAGAACCGATTTTCGAGCCTCAAAGATTTCATTCATTTTTCAAGAAAACTACCTCGTTCCTTTTTACAGCGCCCTCGATAATGTTTTGCTGCCAATCATTCATACTAGAAAACTACTGGATGAAGACTATGAATTGGCAAAAGAACTTTTGCGAGGCGTTGGACTTGGTCGCGAGATCAACAAAAGGATAAGCCAACTAAGTGGTGGTCAGAGACAACGGGTCTGCATTGCACGCGCACTTCTAAAATCACCCGATTTGATCATTGCGGACGAACCATCATCCGCTCTCGACAGTGTTACCACCAAATCAATACTTAAGATCTTTGACCGGCTTAGTTCACAAAACCATGCCGCTATTATCGTATCCACCCATGACCAAACCGTCATTGAAGCATTCAATGAAAATATCATCACCCTGAGGGACGGAGAAATTTACCCATGTTAATCGCCCAATCGAAATCTGTTCTATCTATGACTCTGGCCGCTACATTTTTAGTACTCGCGTGCTCCAACTCCGGAGCGCAGGCAGAAAAGAGTCGACTGCGTAACAAATATGAACAGACCAAGTCTCAAAAACAGGCATTGGTATACGCACGGTACTTATTGAACAATTCCGCCGATAGTGTTGATGGCATCGAAAAAGAGTGGGCCGAAATCAAATCACTCGAAACTCATTTCAAGCACCCAGAGCTCACGGGAATCAATGGCGCTTACCGAGCAAAAATGGGTGACGTATACCAAGACGTCGATCTTATTAAAGCTGTAGAATGTGTCGATGAAGGTCTGGACATCCTACAAAAGGCACTCAAGAAAAGCCCAAAACAAAAAATGGTTCGTTTATATTACGGCGTAACCCTCGCCAGCCTTCCAGCCCTGTTTAAGAAGCAAGCTGAAGCAAAAAGTGTATTGGACGAACTCGCAAGCACATACACCCTGACCCAAACCGAGCGCAGCACTGTTGAAATGGCGCTGAAACAAATTCCCTAAAAGGAAAACAAGCCAATGATGTTCAACCCAATCATGACCGGCAGCCTTCACCTGCTTATGTTTATTGCGCTCGTGTATTTTACCTACTCAATCGTGAGTACCCCAGGTCTTTTGAGATTCTCATTAAAGGCCATCCTGGGGCGTAGACACATCAGCATCATTCTAGGTGCGACCATACTTGTTTGTATGATGGCGTTAACTGTTATGGGCGGCTATTTCCAACATTCATTTTGGGGCCTTTCAGAAAGCACCATTCGCAGCGAGACCGGGCATTTCCAAATATATCAGGCTGGCTATGCAGAACACGGGAAACAAGAACCGTGGAAGTACAAACTTACGCAATACAAAAGCCTCGTCGAAAGCTTGAAGAAAGATCCGTTCCTCGCGACAAAAATTGACGTTATTGCACCAGAACTCAATTTCAGCGGCCTGATTTCAAACGGCGATACGTCTGCCACATTCGTTGCGCGAGCTGTTGAGCCAGCTGCGGATCGAAAGTTATCGGCATTTGGAGAAACCATCACACAAGGTCAGCGCTTTTCCAGCGGTGATGAGGGAGTTGGTCTTATTGGTAAGGGAGTTGCAACCCAGCTGGCAGCCTCGCCAGGTACTATCCTCACCTTACTATCCAACAGTCCCAACGATGGGATGGCCGCGACAGACTTAGAAGTAAAGGGAGTCACGGAGAGTTTCTCGGAAGATTACGATGACGTGGCGGTCAAGCTAACACTTTCTAATGCATGGGACATGTTGGGGACCGAATCTGTTGATAGAGTAATTATCCTCCTCAAATCCAGCGAAGACCTTCTCGAGGTCATGAACTACACCCAAGACCTTCTCAGTCAAAAAGGGTTTATCCTCGAATACCGAGATTGGAAATCACTGGCTACATTTTATGGATCGGTAGAGAGGCTCTATAAAAACATCTTCACCTTCTTTTCAACGGTGATTATGCTCTTCGCCCTGCTCTTTATTGGCAGTGTCCTAATGATTATGACAACCGAACGAACAGATGAGATTGCGCTGCTACGTGCATTTGGCGCCCAGCCCAACTCAATCTTAAAAGGATTCGTGAACGAGACGATACTACTGGGATTCGTCATGGGAGCAATTGCTCTTGCCCTCTGTCTCGGTGCGGTCGCTGTATTCAATCAATTTGGCATTGAAGCCCCTCCTCCACCTGGAGCAAGCAAAGGGTATCTGATCAAGCTAAGAGTATTTGAAACACCTTGGTTTGTCCTTCACGTGTTTGAGTTCATTGTATGTGCAGTGTTCCTCTCGTGCCTCTTCCCTGCTTACCAGGGTTGCAAAGCAAATATCATCCAAGCCCTTCGAAACGGATAAACCACCTCACGCGGAGACTATGAAAATGAATCGTTTCACCATGACATTGCTATTAACAATTTCTTGCTCAGGCATCGCATCTGCAAGCCAAACCATCGAACCGTCAGAGATCCTAAAAGTGGTCGATGCCCATCGTGGTCTCAATGGCGACTACAGCAATCGGATGAAAATTGAAGTCTACGAAGACAAAAAACTTTCATCTACAACCAATTACCAAATGTGGGTTGGCAGAGAAGACCAAGAACGAAAAGTACTGTTACGCTATTTGTCACCGGCACAAGAACGCAACAATTTGGTATTGTTTCGAGACAACAAGATGTGGGTGTACAATCAGAAGACATCCCGGCCTATCCCTGTATCAGCTTCTCAAAGACTTTCAGGAAGTGCTTCCATTGGGGACACCGTAAACATTGAATTGCAAAAGTACTACGATGCGACCATTGAGCCCGAAGAGAAAAAAGGCCAAATAAAGCTTAGCCTCAAAGCATCGAATTCCCGCGCGCTCTACAAGCAAGTAGAGTTAACGGTTCATGCAAAGACCTACGCACCAATACACGCACGTTTCTTCACCAAAAGCGGCAAGTTACTGAAGACTGCTCACTACAGATCTTACAGAAAAATCGGTCGACAAGAAGTTTGCAGTGAAATCATTATTGAAGACGCGCTGCGCCCCAAATCCTTAACCCGAACGTTATTTTCTAGCTTTGACTCTTCGGAACTACCAACGGCTTATTTCGATAAGAACTATCTGCCTAAGGTCAACTTCGAGAACTAAGATGTACAACCGGCTTTCGTCACACCAAGGCGCTTGGTTCATTGCGCTCATACTTATAGGCAACCTGCTTTTGGCTCTACCGGCAATGGCACAAGAGATTAATGACCAATGCGTTCTCACCAAGCCAATTCGCGCCAGTAAGAAACAAAGTGGCAAAGGGCCACAGGTGTGGATGGGCAAAGGAACCACCATATCAGTCTTGGCAACATTCCCTCGGCGTATAAACGTCCAGTGGAAAGGTAAATCTCTATTTCCAAAACGACAACAACTGGAAAAAAACTGCCCACAAGTTACCGCAGCAGCGTTAATACACGAACCAAAAGAAAAAGCGCTTGGTTCCCTGCTCGTCGAGCAGTCTACTGAAGTACCCATCATCCCTACTGCTGCACAAGAATCTTTGCCTCTTATCGAAAAGAACAATGAGGAAACCATCGCCTCGCCAACTCAGGATCTATTACTGATTACCGAGAAAGAGAATGAGACTTCAAACTCTGAGGTGAGCCAGCCTCTAGCAAGCACCGATACATCCAATGACCCTTGGGATTTTCTTTCCCCCATCGAAGAAACGGTCATACAAGAACCAAAGCCCAAAGCGTGGAGCACCGATCTACAACTCGTCACCTCTTTAAGTGCACAAAACTCCAACGTAAAAAGCTTCATTCACCAAGATCTTGATGTTCAGTCCAAGAACCTGGCGGCATTGGTCATCGCCAATACACAATTGGGATGGACACGGTCATTTGAAGTCAACGATACCTGGCACACCCGCTTAAGCATTCATGTGGATATTCTACTGGGAATGGCACTGGAGAAAGACCGGGACCTGGAAGTTATCAAGACAAACAAAAGTAGGCTTCAGCTTGCAACCCTAAGCCTCGAGAACCGATTCGGAGAGATTGTATCTCTTAGCAACGCAGGCCTTATCCGAGTTGATACAGGCCCCGGACTCTCATTTCACCCTGCATACAGTCTTCCAATCAATGGTTGGAGCTGGGACAGCCGTCGTCCTCCTTGGGAACAAGTTAACCCGGTTGGAGTAGAGCAAGTGTTCTTTTTGCCACACGCTATTCAACTTTACGGGCGCTACTTTCCGTTCTTAGAGTCAAAGTACAGTGATGCGCTTCTCGGCTATGACCAGACAGCAGCTTATCAGGCTGGTCTCGCAACCAACTTCAACGACAAGTTGTTTATTGACGCCACAATCAATCGAAATTCTAACACTTGGTTCTCCATGAGCTTGGAATGGATCGGGGAGACCACAAACTGGTTCACCGAAATTGGCGTGAAACACGGGGCGCGGACTGTAATTTGGAAAACGACTCCCCAAGGAATCCAACCCGATGACCGCTCCAATAAAACATGGCTGCGCCTTAGCGCGGGACCAGAATTTGACTTTGACGGCGGCAAATTGGGACAACTGCGGCTCTCACTTGAATATATCTACGATCAGGACGGCCTTACGGCCAAAAAAAATGAAGCCTATGCTCAAGTCATCGAATCCTTAACGGGACAGGGTACGGCGCAGGCCGCCCAAAACCTGGGAGCTATCGCATCAGAAAACTGGAATCCACTAGAACTCTACCGGCATCGCGCCCTTGTGCGGCTCGCGAGCCTAACAGGTGCCGAGATACAGTGGGATTTGAACTTCATGGCGCTCTATCCTTTAGATGGCCTGCTGATCACCGCGAGCCTATCAACAAACATCGGAGAAAAATCCAATCTTGGCGTCAGATGCGAGACCGGTCTCGCGAAATCCATGACGTTGTTCGCGCAACTTCCCCTTGGGGTCCAGTGCGCAATCGACTTCACGATGAATATTTAGACGGAGCCAAGCATGTACGAACCACCAACCCGGACCCAGAATACCCGTAATCATGGTCAACACAGTTGGGGGCCTGCAGTTATCTGTATCGGTTTTGGTGCAGCCGCTATAACGTCCACCATCCCGCCCCTCTTAGGACTTGGAGCAATCGCGCTCATCCTCTCGATTATTTGCATTCAATATCTTCACGCCTTCAGTTTCCATGATGGCTACACCGCGTGCTCTATCGCCGCTACTGGCCAATTTTTGACCGCGCTGATGGGTAATCCTGATGAGATATTACCGTACACGGGTGCTTTCTATTATGCCGCCTTTGCATTCGTTAAAACATTAGAAGCATTGTCCTTGTGGGTATCTAATGTAGAAACAAAAAGCCTGATTATCAAAATCACCGAGCCTCTCGCTTTTGGTGTCGCTGGATATCTGGCGGTTTCGCTTGTCCCAAACACGAGTGCATACTGGCTACCTCCCCTAATCTGCATTCCCATTAGCTCTCTGGTTGATTCAACCCTTAAGACATCCCAAAACAAACGTAACTGGGTGCATCACTGGTCGGCCCAAACAACAGTTCGAGCTCTTGTAATTGCATCCCTAACGATTACCTGTGTTCATGTATTGGTTCCTCAAGAGCACGAAACCGATACCGTTCTGAGCGCCCTTGAAAAAGCTCAATTAGAGCAAGCAGCCCAACAAGCGACGGATTCACAATCCATAGATTCCATGCTGGAAGTTGCTCGACTCAGCTTTCAATTCAACCAAATCCCAAGTGCACGGCATTGGTTTGAAAAAGTGCTCGAAAAAGAGCCGGGACAACCAATCGCCAAAGGCTACCGCGCCGTTATTGATGGCATGCGAGCACGCAACAAAAAACTTGGGCCGACGACCAGACTCAATATTGTTTCTGCATCATCTAAAGAGTTAGATGCAGTTATTCAAAAGAACCCAACCCTGGATGAGCTTCGCTTTGCCCGCGCCAGTTACTACTTTGCACTCCCAAGTTTTTTTAAGAAACGAGAAGTCGCTATCTCAGATCTCCAATTGCTTCTTGTGAACAAAGACACACCCGCCCATTTCTTTTGTCGAGCGGCCGATAAATTAACTGAGGTTGAGCCAGATCTATTAGCCAGCCTCGACCCATCACAGACCTCGAAGGTCAACCATTGTCCTTGACCTACCATCGATGTGTGAGGAGCTATCATGAAGTACGACGTGATTGTTGTTGGAAGCGGCATGGGCGGCATGACTGCAGCTGCCCTTTGTGGCCTAATTGGAATGAAAGTTCTTATTGTTGAGAAGCACAAAGTCTTCGGCGGCATGACAGTCCCCTTTAAGATTAAGGGACGACGTTTTAATGCAGGACTCCACTGGTTTAATTGGCCTGCCCGTGGACAAGATAACTACGAAAAAATCTGGACGCTCTTGAGTGGGGGCGGAGCCCCGTGGGTTAAGCTACCAGATGATGTTGAACGGTTCCTGCATAATGGTAAAGAATTTATTCGACCTAACGGACACAAAGAATATCAAGATCAGCTCGTAGACTTATTCCCCAATGAAAAGAAGAAAATCATTCGGTATCTCAAAGATATCAGAAACATCTCAGAGGACTTTGACCATTATTGTGGCTATCAGTGTCTACGAGAGACCAAGGTCGGAAAAAGAGCGAAATCAATTCTTGGGAACTTGGTTCGTAAATTCGATAAGGTCACCGTCCGTGAGTACTTCGACACAAATGGGTTCTCAACCGAATTGCAAAATCATCTCGCGTACACATGGGACAACTATGGCCTTCCCCCAAACCTTGCCAGTTTCACGATGCATGCTTTCTTTGCCTGGGACTCGCTCAATGGCTCATATATACAGAAAAACAGTGCTATGGATATTTCGAAGTCATTTCGAAACACCATCAAAAAAAATAACGGCGAAGTTATCACTGGACATGGTGTAGAAGATTTCTTGGTAAAAGACGGAACCATTCAAGGAGTGTTACTAGACGATGGTCGCTGCTATGAATCGGAAGCGGTCATTTCTACAATCGGATTTTTCGAAACTTTTGAGAAGCTTGAGCATAAGTACCAACCGCGCTCTTTAAATCTAATAAAGTCCCTTCGGGAGTTCTACTCATTTGTTGTGCTAAACTATTGCTTGGACGAACAATCTTCGAGTTCGAAAAGTGTACCTAAGGGTAACTACTTTGTTTTTGACGGTGTCGATTCCGTTGATGTCACAGACTGGGAAGAGCTTGAAAAAAATCAGCCCCAACATTTCAATTATGTGAATATACACGAAAACCAACATTCCGCACAGGTGATTGCTACCGTTAACACAAAACACTTTTATAAATGGAAGGAAACACAATTAGGAAATCGCGGCGATGATTATGTTGAATACAAAGAGCTTCTAGCCAATCAAGTCGAAGATTTAGTCGAATCTGTGTTTCCAGGTTTCTCAAACCACGTGATACATCGAAATGTAAGCACACCTTTATCGATTGAACATTACACATCCCACATGAAGGGCCTATGCTACGGCGTTGGGGCATATACGGGCCGCTACAACTTAGAGGATCTTAAACCTGTGACACCCATCAAAGGCCTTTTACTGGGCGGGCAAGATGTATGCAGTCCGGGAGTGGTAGGCGCATTCCTCGGTGGCCTTATGGCAGTATCAACATTAACTAGAAAGAATGTGGTGAAGGAAGCACTCAAGTTGTGTGAGGGGCGCTAGACCCCAAAGCAAAGGTTTTCGAACACTCGGCTAAAACAGGGTAAATCGAAACGCGATATCGGAATCAGGCTTGTCATTCTAATAAACGGCACATACGCGTGGAGACTCACCTCTGAAGAGAGATCATCGACTCTGGAATATTAGAAGTTTTAGAGCAAACCAGCCTGCCGCTATCACTGCCATCGCGCAAACAATGTGACCTCTTGGTCGGGCAACAACCCTGACCCCCTTAGTATATTCCCCGATCTCTTAATGAGTCTATCCATACAAAAATAATCCGGCGTTAAATCAGGCAATCGACCGAACGGTAGTGCCCTACTTGATGCTAGGTGTCTCGGGTCTCAAAATATGACCCCCCTGAATAAGAAGGATATTGAAAATGGATACATCACTCTTAAATGCAGGAGACACAAGCTGGATGCTTATGTCCACTGCACTCGTAATGCTAATGACACCTGGACTCGCTTTTTTCTATGCGGGCCTCGTTAAAAAAAGAAACGTCGTGAATACCCTCATGATGAGCATGATCGCTCTTGGCGTGATCAGTCTGGTTTGGATGGGGGTCGGTTATTCCCTGGCCTTTGCACCCGGTAATCCCTGGGTAGGAGGTTTCGATTTTATTGCTCTAAGCGGTGTAGATATGCAGCCTCAAGAAGGAAGTACGATCCCTCATAATCTCTTTATGGGATTTCAAATGATGTTTGCCATCATCACACCTGCTTTAATTTCCGGAGCCCTTGTTGGGCGAATGAAATTCACAAGCTACATACTCTTCATCATCCTGTGGAGCATCGGTATTTACAGCCCACTCTGCCATTGGGTTTGGGGTGGAGGATGGCTTGCAGAACATGGTGCACTTGATTTCGCCGGTGGAACCGTCGTGCATATTTCCGCAGGTGTTTCGGCCCTGGTTGCCGCCATGGTTCTTGGACCACGTGATCCCAAAGAGCGCGTTGCCGCACACGCTCACGATGTGCCCATGACTGTTCTAGGCGCAGCGCTGCTATGGATGGGATGGTTTGGATTCAATGCCGGATCAGCCTTAGCCGCTGATGGCATTGCAGCCCACGCATTGGTCACCACCCACCTGGCAGCTGGAGCTGGCCTTGCAACGTGGGTCCTGCTCGATCTTGTTCTAAAGAAACGCGCCGGCGCGGTTGGCGCATCCATAGGAGCCGTGGTGGGACTGGTCACGATTACACCCGCCGCTGGGTTTGTGACCGTTACTGGAGCGGTTGTTATGGGAATTTTAGGGGCGAGTGCAAGCTACGCAACGCTTCGGTTTCTTAGCCGAAGAAACTTCGATGATACCCTTGATGTCTTCGCCTGCCATGGTGTTGGAGGCATTGTTGGCTCCATTCTAACCGGCGTTTTCGCAAGCGCAAAAGTCAACCCAGGCAGTGACAACGGCCTAATCTATGGAAATATTGATTTAATGCTTCCACAAACAGAGGCTACCCTTGCGACGATTCTATTCGCTGGCGCAGGCACCGCTCTTCTGCTCAAATTACTGGAGATGACGGTTGGTATCCGTGTGCAAAGCCCCGAAGAAGACAATTTGGATCGCGCACAGCACAGTGAATCAGCCTATGCGACCCATTCCAACTTACCACTCGGCCAATTGGTCATCCAACACGGGCTGGCCAGTCAAAAGGATATCGAGAGTTGCCTCTCGCTTCAGAAAAAAGAAGAAAATCCAGAGCCGCTTGGCTCAATGCTGATTCAAAGAGGTTTACTCACGGAGTCATTGCTTCAACAGCTCTTGTTAACCCAGGCGTTGAGTCATTAATCTCTAGCCAAACTATTTAGATGGCACTTACAAAGTCATGCATCTGAGCACTCGATTCAATTTTCCTTCGGTGCATGACTTTTTACCACCAACACCACCACACAACTTCTTTTATACAGTGTATCAAAACGAACATACCGCAATGCGTTAAAAATAGACTATACGCGGCTTCAAGTAATCGAGGGGTTCAATTCATTGATCCAGGCAAATGCTGAACGCATCAATTCTGCATGATTCGATAATCCAAGTTTGCGCTTGATATGTGCTTGATGAGTTTCAACGGTTTTCACACTGATAAAAAGTTTCTCCGCGACAATACGAGTACTTTTACCATGACCCACCAATTCAAAAACTTCCAACTCACGGTCGCTTAATGACTGCAATGGTGAATCACCATTATGAGACCCGCGGCCGAGAATGCGTTTCAGCATCAAATCAGACTGACGCTTACTAAGCGCAACTTCTTTACGTGCGATTTGACGAATGGCATGAAGTATATCCACAGGGGCCGTATTCTTCATCAAATAGCCATCTGCACCCAGTTTGAGCGCTCTCTCGGCGAAAACATCTTCGTCATGCATTGATAAAACAAGTATTGAAAAATCGTCTTTTTTTTCTCTGCGTAACTCGCGAATTAAGTCCAGTCCACTCATATCTTGAAGGGAAAGATCTAAAACAACAATATCAATCTTCTTCGATGGAATTTCTTCTAATGCCTGGCGACCCGAATCCGTTTCGCCCTCTAATTGCATTTTTGGTTCTGCACGTAACAAGCCAGCTAACCCCAACCTGAATACTGGATGATCATCCACCAGGTAAATACGGATCAAGCCCTCGAGTTTCATCGAAACGCCTCCTTCAAACAAATATTGTTATTTGAGCGGCTAGTAACAAACTTCAAGCGTCGTGTCTGCGATAAATCAAACGAATTATCAATCAAACGTTCGTCAGGTAATCCCCGATAAACATTCACTGCTTTGTCGGACGAATAATTCCATCGATTCCTGATACCTTCCAAATACAATCGGGCGTAGGGCAGCGGTTCGTAGAAACAGATTCCCCCCATCTGTTTTCTGGACCTAGCACCACGGTCACTGGCTGTTTCAGTGAACCTTACCAAACCATGAGGAACCAATGACTCAGACAATCAAAGCGGAATACCTATGGCTCGATGGAGCCCACCCCACCCAAGAACTTCGTTCTAAAACCCGAATCTTACGTGTAGAAAATACCCAAGAACTTTGCGTTAAAGACATACCCGATTGGGGCTACGATGGTTCATCGACGTACCAGGCAACAGGCGGTGACTCAGATCTCACCCTTAAGCCTGTTTTTACAACCAATGACCCTATCCGCAGTGGAAACTCGATCGTGGTCTTGTGCGAAGTCATGTATGCAGATGGTCGTCCTCACGAAACGAACCACAGAGCGCAACTTCGCGATGTGCTCGACAAAGGCGCAGCCGGCGAGCAAGCATGGTTTGGTTTTGAACAAGAGTACACATTCTTTATGGAGCAAAATCCTCTTGGTTGGCCAAACGGTGGCTACCCAGCACCTCAAGGGCCATTTTACTGCTCCGTTGGCGCCAATGTCGCGTACGGCCGTAAGGTTGTTGAGCGTCACACCGATGCTTGCCTCGACGCCGGCCTGCTGCTTTTCGGAACGAACGCTGAAGTCATGCCTGGTCAGTGGGAATTCCAAATAGGTTTTCGTGGTGATACCAATGAGAACATCGATCCGCTGATCTGCGCCGACCATCTATGGGTTGCGCGCTGGATGCTGCACCGCATCGCAGAAGACGAAGGCATTCAAGTATCCTTTGAAAACAAGCCAATCAAAGGCGACTGGAATGGCGCGGGAATGCACACCAACTTTTCTACCGCAAATATGCGAAGCAAATTTACCGGAATGGGAACCATTGAAAACGCAATTGCTGCCCTTGGTAATAAGCATCAAGAGCACATCGCTATTTATGGAGCCGGTCTTGCAGAGCGGCTCACGGGCGAGCACGAAACCTGCAGCATCACTCAGTTTCGCCACGGCGTCGCTGACCGAGGTGCATCCATCCGGATCCCTCGACATGTTTCTCAAGACGGCTACGGTTATATTGAAGACCGTCGCCCCGGTGCCAATGCAAACCCATACCAGGTTTGCAGTCGCATCCTTATGAGCGTCTGTGGAATCGACTGATTCTGCCGTTCCGACTTCTTAGTCCCTGATGTTTACATGGGGTAAAGAATTTTCTTTACCTTATCTATTCTCGCGTCATTTTTTTTGTCGATGTCTCACAACCTCAACCATGGAAAACGATATGCAAGTTCGCAGCACCACAACTGCCAAAAAGAAAACCAAATCCAAGGCTTCGGCCACCAAACCACAGCAAACTCCTGATTTACATCTTGAACGTGAAGCAGCCATTTTTAGAGCCTTAGATAGCCATCAACTCGGTTATTTAAAACGTGAACAGATTTTAATAGCGCTGGAAAAAGCAGGACTTCACCTTGATGATCCTCGGCTCGTAGAGACACAAAAAAGACTGCAAGAGCTGGACCCGCCGAACAAAATCGAATTGGAAAAGTTTTCAGGCGCGATTGCTCCGTCGGTTGCATTGGTTGAGCAAGCATTGCAAGGCCGACTCGTGATTCCCGATTTCGAAAATTTCTGTACCGAGATGCAGGAAATCTACGACGTCACCAAAACCAACACCGACGGCACTGTTGCGGACTACATTCCGCAGCTTGGACGCGTGAACCCTGACCAATACGGTGTCTCGCTTTGCACAATCGATGGCCAACGATTCTCCATCGGTGAATCAGATGTTCGTTTCTGCGTACAATCCTCAACAAAGCCAATTAATTACTGCCTGGCACTTGAAACCAATGACACGGAAAAAGTTCATAACCATGTGGGCCGTGAACCAAGCGGGCGCGGGTTCAATGAGCTGGCTTTGAACCACAATGGTAGACCCCACAACCCCATGATCAATGCCGGTGCAATCATGACCTGCTCTCTGATTAAACCAGAGCTCAATGTGGCCGACCGCTTTGACTATGTCATGGAACAATGGGCTGAGCTTGCGGGTGGACAAAAGCCTTCCTTTAGCAATTCGGTTTATTTGTCAGAACGTCAATCTGCCGACCGTAATTTCGCGCTGGGTTACTTTATGCGTGAAAACAAAGCATTCCCTGAGAATACAGAACTCGTCGATATTCTCGAGTTCTATTTTCAATCCTGCTCCATCGAGATGACTGCAGACATGATGTCTATGGTTGCAGCCACACTTGCCAATGGCGGCATTTGTCCATCCACCGGCAAACGCGTATTTGGTCCAGAAACAGTTCAAAATTGCCTCTCACTTATGTACTCGTGCGGCATGTATGACTTCAGTGGTGAATTTGCTTTCTCCATCGGTCTGCCTGCTAAGAGCGGTGTCTCTGGGGTCATGATGATTGTTGTGCCGAATGTGATGGGGCTATGCACTTGGTCTCCAAGACTTGACCGTTTGGGCAACTCCGTAAGAGGCATCGCCTTCTGTAAAGAACTTGTTAGCCGCTATAATTTCCACAACTACGATAACCTGACTGGTATTTCGGACAAGAAAGATCCCCGAATTCAAACCATGGCCAATGAGAGTGATCTCACCACCATGATGATTTGGGCCGCAAGTAAAGGTGATCTAACCGCCATTCAGCGATTGATTGCTCGCGGCGCCTCCATCGATACATCGGATTACGATGGGCGTACGCCGCTGCATCTCGCTGCCGCTGAAGGGCAATGCCACGTTGTAGAGCTCTTCATCGAGCACGGAGCTATTCTCAATCCTGTAGACAGATGGGGCGGGACACCACTGCAGGATGCCCAAAAAGGAAATCACAAAGATATTGCTAAAATTTTGAAGAGTGCGTCATCGAACTAAGAGGACTGGCAACACATTAGAAAATATTTTTCACAAGTGTTGCCTTCATGACGATGACAGTTTCGTACCGTGTATCACGTCATTGCACTATTGAACTGAATACAAAAAAAAGCAGGAGAGGGACCAAGCCCTCCCCTGCTTTTGGCACATACTGATTTAAGTGCCGCCAGCGCTCGGGACACCTTTTATTCAAAGGTCGTTGGTTAAAACACCACCATCAGCAAAGTGCACACCTTCGATATTTTTTAAGAATTTGCTCTTCATGGTCTAATCGCCGGTCTCCCTGTTTTCGTTCTTCTCAGAGCGCATAAGGTGTATCCATAAATCTTCATGCAGAGTCTGAAGTTTGTCACCATCAAAGGGTCGTGCATGAATACTTGGTTCGTTTTCACACAATTCAAGGGTGATGGTGTTCTCATGGGTTTGCTGGAGTTCGACGTGGGAGAAGCGATGGCGTATAAGTCTGTATGGACACATTAGACCTGGAAACCCTGCTCGCCAACCTCATGGCTCTGACCATTGGCTGCGGCGTTCTTTATATCTACACCGCTCGGTGGCGACGTGAGCGCGCCATGAGAAAGCTCGCTTACGAACTGGACTGCAACTACAAGCAGAAAGACCCTTCCCTGCTCGACCAGTACGCCAAGTTCTTTACGCTCCAAGTCGGCCACGGCCCCAAGGTCAACAACTTACTCACTCGCCAGGAGGGTGAAGGCACAATCTGTATTTTTGACCTCACCTACATAGCCCACGAACGCATTCAAAATATGCGAAAAGGCCATGTTCGTTTGAAAACCGTCATCGTCCTAAGCCACCCTCGCATGACCATGCCCCACTTCTACATTCGGCCCGAAACCGCCATAGACAAGGTACGAGAAAATTTCGGTGGAGCCTTCCATGCCTTTCAGCAATTCAAAGAAGGTATTAATGCGCTAACCGGACAGCGTCTTAAAGAACTAAACGACCATGTCAACCGGGATCCAAGTATTCAGCAATGGCTTAATAGCGATGAAATCGAGCTCCTCCACGACCGCCCATTCAGTGATGCACACTGGATTAAGGGCCATGACAGAGATGCAATAATCAATTTTCTCAGAGCCCCAATCACGAGATGCATCGCTGCTGAAGAAGACCTCATCTGGGAAGGCCTGCAAACAACATTCTTAGTCAGTGGGACAAAAAACCAGATCAGCCATAAAGACATCCCCCACTACGTGAAGGTCGCCCGTGAATTCATGAACCAGGTATTGGCTGATTCAAAACCAGACCAGGGGTCATTGTAAAACAGATTAAGTAGAAATGTCTGCGGTCTACCTGTTTCACAAAATCATTACGAAGAGCATTTGGCCTACGAAAAAAACAAAAGTTCCCGTTAAATAATTTTTACCATATTGAGATTACTCACAATCCTTCATCCATAGCCACGAGAAGAACGCAAGGCCAGTCGCGTAATTTTTTTCATATTTCATTATGAGAAATAAGACTTACCATGTTTTACAAGAGTCTAATTTCACCATGAATAAAAAGCATACTAAGGTTGGTCACTCCCAAGGGGGATTTCTAAAAACATATTGGGTGAACAAGTCATCTGTGGGTCAACCAGCCCTGAGAGTAGACAAACTTCACACGCGAGGAGCAAGCCTAATGACTACCTATGTTTCGAAAGCGTCAAATGATACCCTCAGTGCCCCTCCCATGATTGGTGGACGTCTCCCAATGGTGGGCCATACACTGGAATTTCTCAAGGACCCTACAGGCGTCATGCGTCGAGGCTATAAAGAGAAGGGCCCCATTTTTTCGATTGACCTCGGTATGAAAAAGGCCGTTGCCTTGATTGGACCGGATTATCATAAGTTCTTCTTTAAAGAGACCGATGGTATCTTCTCCATGCGCCAAGGCTACGAAACGCTCATGAAGATGTTTGATAAGCGACTTTTCTTTTTTGCCCACCTAACCGAATACCAAGAACAGATGAAGGTGATCTTACCTCTTCTGCAACACAACAATCGTTTCGTGGACATGATGGTCTCAGAGGTGGACTACTTCATGGAGCATATCCTCGGGGACTCGGGCGAGATCGACGTGACCGATGCCTTTGGCCCTCTGGTCATGCATGTGGGAGCGAGCGCCTTTTTTGGTGAAGAGTTTCGACGAAAACTCGGCTCAGAATACTTCGAAGTCTTCAGGAAATTCTCTCAGGGGGCCGATGTGGTGCTTCCATCGTGGCTCCCTTTGCCTAAGTTCAAGCGCAGTAAAGAAGCCAAGGCTAAGATTGAGACCATGATCCACGAGCTCATGGACGAGCGCCGTAAGAATCCGCTTGAGCCCAAGGACCTATTTCAGGAACTCATTGAGTCTACCTACTATGACGGCAAACCTGTACCCGATGGGCTCTTGGTAAGTATGCTTCTCTTCATTCCCTGGGCAGCGCACGAAACTACCGTGGGACAGACCAGCTGGACGCTGATTGAGCTGCTTCAAAACGAAGACTATCTAGAGCGCGTGAAAGGGGAACTTGCCGAAGTCATCGGTGACACCCAGAACTATCGTCCCGACCAGCTCAAAGGGCTCAAGACCATTGACTGGGCCATCAAAGAGTCCGAGCGCATGCACCCTGTTGCGTACATGTACATGCGAGGGGTTCGAGATGACTTTTATCTCGATGGGTATGAGATCAAACAAGGCACCATGGTCTTTGCCGTTCCCGATACGGCGCACCGAATCCCAGAAGTCTTCAAAGACCCTGATAGGTATGACCCACTACGATTCGCACCGGATAGGGCCGAAGATAAGAAACCCTACAGCCTGATTGGGTTTGGAGGCGGAATTCATCGCTGCTCGGGTGTAAATTTTGCCAAGCTTGAGATGAAAATTATCATGGCCAAGCTCTTACAGAACTACAACATCACGCTTTTGGACAAAAACCCGAGAGCCAAACCCGGCCAAGAGACCAAGTGGCCCAAGAGCCCCTGCCGGATCAAATACTCTCGTCGCTAGATGAAACGAACCCAGGTCGGGACTTACTATGGAATAGATTAAACTCTGCCGTTTTACCCGCGTCCGTTGTCAAAATGAAATTCCACTCCGGTCGCTAAAGGTCCCATACAACGGTGTCATCTCTTTAGACCAGATCCCTTGTTCTCCAGGCTTAGCATCTTCGCAGTCCATACCGCTCATACACACCTTACCGGCAAAACCGCAGCTTTCTTTGTGATAGGAATTTGAGTCCACGCACTTTCCAACATGATACAAAGAACACTGTGGTCCGATGGTAACGTCGCGGCGAGAATACCCTGATGGGCACCAGTAACTGCATACAACCTGAGGTCGATTCGATGGGCGCTCTAGCATGCCTCCTATTTCACGAAATCATTACGAAAATAATTTGGTCTGATAAGCAAACACAAGTTACCGCTTCCCTGCTGCGGGCGCCCACTTCTTTTGTGCTCACCTAGGCGCAATACTTTGAATTCAATTTGGCAGTTTGAACTATCCCTGCATGCGCCAACGTTGCGCGAAAAGAAGCGGTGCGTCCTCGGGCGGGGTGCTGGTGGGCTCACTCCTGTTTTGTATGTGTAAGCATCGGCGGTTGCCTTGCTTGGAGTGGGATTTGATTGGGCTCGAGCGTGCGCAGCCTAGGGCTGCTGATGAG
>JABJBS010000040.1 GCA_018668695.1 Deltaproteobacteria bacterium | reverse complement strand
TTACAATGTACAAAACAGCAACAGTTACAATGGTTGCGATATAAAACCAGATTGCAACATAAAGATGTTTCTCGCGCCGACGTGCGATGGTCCAGAAAAAGTTAACAGCGAACACCACCTAAGCACTAAGCACTGAAGCATTCCCAGGATCTGACGCGGTGCAAGACCAGCAAGAAAGCCCGATAATCAAGGCAAATGCTAAATAAATGGGGTACTTCATAAGGTCTCTCCTGAGTAACGATTGCGAATTGAAATCTTAAATTGGTTGTAAAACAGATTATCCCAAAGGTTAAGTAGGAATGTGCAAAGATATCATTTTCAGTTAAGTCACCAGATAAGATAAGGTTTCTAGATGCGAAATCCTTGCCTCAAAATCAAGAGATGCCTTCTCCTTGTCTTTTTAGTTTGCTGCGCCCAACCTGCAACAGCGGCAACCCCTGTTTTCACAACCAGCACCAACACAACATCAGCTCCACTGCTTGGCCGCTACCTTCAGGTACTCGAAGATACAACCGGTAATATGACTGTAAATGATGTCATGGCAGCTCACGATAAGTTTACGCCCATTATGCAGGATTTTCCGAGCCTGGGATTTAAGCGCAATCCACATTGGTTTCATGTTCAAATCACAGGCGACCACTTAAGTGACGAAATATATCTACTGCATGTGGATTATGCATTCCTGGACGAGCTGACTTTTTTCGAGATTCATGAAGGTACAATCATTCAGAAGATTCATACTGGCGACGGACAACCCTTTCGTTCCCGTCCCGTAGACTATGAAACATTCCTATTCCCATTGAAGCTCAAAGCGAATCAAACAAGTGATATATATTTCCGCGTAAAATCCACAGAAAGTATCTTGTTTCCTCTGCAACTCTTTTCAAGAGAACAGGAGCGTAAGACCCTGAGCCGCCGCAACCACATATACGGCGGTTTATTTGGCGCAATCATATTGATTGTAGTCTATAACTTACTTCTTTGGATGGTGCTCCGAGATCGCTCACATCTTCTTTACTGGATCTACCTATTAACCCAGGCTGTCTTTCAATTTATCTACAGCGGATATGCATTCCGGTATTGGTGGCCTGACCACCCCGAATTTCAAGTTGCTAGCATTGTTATGATTGGCGCACTGACCGGTTTACTGGGGTTTGAATTTTGTCGCGAATACCTGGACACACGCAAGCTATTACCCCGCTCTGACCGCTATATAAATATTTTTGAATGGGTTATCGCTATCACGATCCCACTTATCTTCGCTATCGACCAGCAATGGGCAGTGATTGCTGTGTCCATGCTAGCTCTTGTAGTTCCGATAAGCATCCTCTGCCTGGTATTTCGCCTCGCCATCTACGAAAGGCTACCATCAGCTATCTATATTTTCTTCGCCTTTAGCACTCTAATCATTGCATTTTGCATTACAGGAATCTCGGCACTGGGCTGGTTGGAGTTTACCGAATTTACCCTTCACATGCCTCCCCTTTCAGTCGTTATAGAAGGCACCTTACTTTCTTTGGGCCTCGCCCACAGAATTCGCACGCTACAAAACGAAAAGGCCCATACACTAGAGCTTTTGCTCGAAGAATCCACTCGGGCAGCTCGCATGGGTGCCTCTGCTCAGCGCTTTGTTCCACACGAATTTCTAGAATTTCTTGGCCACACCGATATTTCGCAGGTGGGAGTTGGCGACTCTATGGCGGCAGACATGACCGTTCTTTTTTCTGACATACGCTCCTTTACGTCGTTGTCTGAGAACATGACACCGAAACAAAACTTCGAATTCGTAAATGAATACCTGCAAACCATCACTCCCGTAATCTATAAGCACGGCGGTTTTGTAGATAAATTTATTGGCGATGCCGTTATGGCTCTTTTTCATAAGAGCGCCGACGACGCCTGCCGGTGCGCCTTAAAAATGCAAGAGGCCCTTAGCAGCTATAACGCCACACGCCGTGAACGCGACGAGCCTGAGATAAAGTCAGGAATTGGTATTCATACCGGCTCCGTGATGCTCGGCACAGTTGGCGACGAAAAGCGCCTGCAAACGACTGTTATTTCAGACGCCGTAAACCTGGCCTCACGTATCGAGGGGCTCACCAAAGACATGGCTCAGCCCATTCTCATTTCACAAGGGGTGGTTAATGCTCTTGAGCAACCAACATCCCTGGATATCGAAAAGCTTCACGAAGTCAGGGTCAAAGGAAAAAACGAACAAGTGATAGTTTACGCGCTCAATGGATCTTCCGAAGCCGAGTCGTCCTAAATCATCGAATCATTGTGCAAACGTACTGAGACTCAATATCCACATTCGTTTTGAATGCGTTTCTCAAAGCCTTGCCCTACGTGAAACGAGATGAGATAGCTCCTCTAACGATGTATCACCAGCGCAGGTTATGATGAGTCAGCTTCAAGCACCCCAAATTAAACGCAACCTCCTCTTATTCGCACTTAAGCACGAACCTGAATCACCCCCCGTGTGGGTATCATCCACTTTGTTTCCAGAACCACAAGCTGCCAACACAAGAAGAAGAGGGAGGGTTTTCACAGGCTGTCTCCAAGATTCATGAGGTCCCCGAAGACTAAACCTTTTTCAGGCCCCCGACAAGCACAACCCCGTTGGCGCTCACCCCAAAAATAGCATTCTGTTCGTGTCGCATCGCTAAGGCGACGGCTGCTTCTTCCGTCAATCCAACGAAGGCGACGGATTTTTCTGACCAACTGCCGTCAGCGCTTCGGCCAACCGCCTCAAAACACATCACAGAGGATAGCGAACATTAGCGCACTTTACAAAGTATCGGCCGCTTATTTTGGCGCTAAAGCCTTGCACCCGATGCAGCCATCCCGGGCGTATAGGTCCGATAAGAGGTGGGTCGGTCCATCACGCGCTTACGGCGCCTCCCACTCATCGGGGTCGATCTCCCGCCCACTGGGGTTCTCGAGTTCCAATGCCCCCTCCGGGG
>JABJBS010000039.1 GCA_018668695.1 Deltaproteobacteria bacterium | reverse complement strand
CTTCTTTCGTCTCCGGAAGGAAAACCCCTTTACCTGAGGCAAGTCCGTCGGCCTTGACGACCGGAACGCCGTCCCAGCTGTTAATCGCGGCCCGTAATGCTTCTGAGGTCGTGACCTTTTCAAAGCGCGGTGCCGGAACATTAACCGTCTCGGTGATTTCACGGGTAAATGCTTTTGAGCCTTCGAGCTGCGAAGCGCCTTTGCCGGGGCCGCAACATGGAATACCCGCTGCATCCAGTGCGTCTCCAATGCCGAGCACGAGAGGCAGCTCAGGACCAGGAATCACGAGGTCAATCTCGTGCTGCTTGGCGTAATCAACAATGCCTTCAATGTCATCCACAGCGATGGCGACATTCTCACCACACTCAGCCGTCCCTGGGTTACCTGGGGCGATGAATAGGGATGGCTGTGGGTTGGCGGTCATCAGCGCACGACAAATCGCATGCTCGCGGCCACCATTTCCTATAATAAGTACCTTCATCAGTAACTCCTTAGTGGCGGAAGTGTCGACGGCCCGTGAAGAGCATGACCATGCCGAGTTCGTTGCAGGCATCAATGCTGTCTTGATCTCGTTTTGAGCCACCAGGCTGAACCACGCCCACAACGCCGGCCGCGTGCGCAAGTCTTACACAGTCGTCGAACGGGAAAAAGGCATCGGATCCCATGTAGCTTCCCTTCGAACCTTCGCCCGCCTTCTTGATGGCTTGCTCAGCAGCATCAAGTCGGCTCATTTGCCCTGCGCCAGCTCCGAGTAGGCTCTTGTTGCTGGTTAAAGTGATTGCGTTGGATTTAAGGCTGCTACATGCACGCATTGCAAACGCCAGTTCTTCAAGCTCACCTTCGCTCAGCTTTCGCTCCGTAACGCATTCCCATGTCGATGGATCGTTAAGCCCTTCGTCTGTAACCTGAACGAGCATGCCGCCGCCAATGCGGTGAGTGTGGTGCGTCGGGTCTGGATTTCCAGCAGGGACTTCAAAAAGGCGTAAGTTTTTCTTTTTCGCCAAGAGTTCCTTTGCTTCATCGGTGAAGCCCGGTGCAGCGATACATTCCACAAAAAGCTTCTTTTCTACGATAGCGCGAACCGTGTCTGCTTCCAGTGGGTGGTTGAATCCCAGAATAGAACCGAATGCGCTGACGGGGTCGCCGGCCAGCGCCAGCAAGAACGCCTCTGCTTGAGTTGATGACTCTGCCAGTCCACATGTGTTGGTGTGCTTAACAACGGAACAGCCAAACTGACCAAGCTTGTACGCTGCGCGGTAAGCGGCATCCATGTCGAGGTAGTTGTTATATGAAAGAGCTTTACCAGTTAGCACCTTGCCGCTTGAAACGCCGCCTTCTTCGATGTTGCTAATGTAGAGCGCCGCTTTTTGATGCGGGTTTTCACCGTAGCGGAGTGTAGACTGCTGGGTGAAGCCTGTGAGTTGTTCAGGCAAGCCATTTGGCTCTTCATTTTCGGGAGCCGTCGCTCCAGTGATCCAGTCGGCGATAGCAACATCGTACCGTGCAACTGAACGGAAGACTTTAGCAGCATAAGTGCGGCGGTCTTTAACGCCAATGCATCCATCCTTCGCCAAGCTTTCGCACACAGCAGTATAGTCTGTGGGGTCGAGTAGCGTTGTCACGCCGCCGTCAGCATTTTTTGCAGCTGCCCGAAGCATCGTAGGGCCACCAATGTCGATGTTTTCGACCATGACATGGTAGGGAGAGCCTTTCGCCAGCGCCTCCTCAAAGGGGTACAGATTGCAAACGACGAGGTCGATGGGTCCGTAACCATGCTTGCCAAGATCTGTGAGGTGGTCTTCAAGTCGTCGATCCGCGAGGATGCCTGCATGAATTTTTGGATGAAGCGTCTTTACGCGGCCGCCGAGAACTTCGTCTGCACCGGTATAGGTATCTACGGGGATCACATCGACGCCTGCTTCTTGAAGCTTTTTAGCGGTACCGCCGGATGACAAGATTTCAATACCCGCTGCGCTCAGTGCCTTACCCAATTCAATAACGCCGGTCTTATCAAACACTGAAATCAAAGCACGGGTAACTTTTCCACTTGCAGGTGACATGGTTGATAGGTCTGGATGTACAGCAATCATCTGGGCGCTCCTAAGAACTGGGTTGGTCCATGCGGCGCGTTAAGAGCCATACCGCTTGGGGATAAATTTTGTGTTCGACTTCATTGAGAATGCGGTCCGCCAGGCCTTCTGGACCTTCGTCTCCACGAACCTCTATGGAACCTTGCAAGAGTGTGGTTCCCGCATCGACGTCTGCGATAACCTCGTGAACGGTTGCACCGGCCACCTTCACACGTTCTTCCCATTGCCGCTCAATGGCGCGAAGTCCGCGGAAATCAGGCAGCAAAGAAGGGTGGATATTTAGGATGTGTCCTGGGAACTCTTGGATAAACTTCGAACCAAGAATTCGCATATAGCCTGCTAAGAGCAGGTGCTCAGCGCCATGTTCCTGAAGGGCTACGAACATCGCAGCATCGTGTTCTTCGCGAGGCATGCCTTTGTGTGGGATGCAGACCGTGGCGATGCCGCGTTCTTTGGCCCGTTCCAGCACCGGTGCATCGGCATGGTTCGATACCAGCACGCACACTTCGCCTAGGTTGAAACCGGAGATAAAACTATCCATTAAGACCGTTGCATTACTGCCTCGGCCGGACGCAAATATTGCGAACTTTGGACATGCTTTACCGTTAGCTTCGTGCATAGCCCAGATCAACGCCTTCAAATTCGTTATGGAGATGGCCAACTCGCATCCATGTATCCGGGAAGGCTTCCTGGATTTTGTCTGCATCCTCGGGACTAACAATCACGACGAAGCCGATTCCCATATTGAAAGTCGAGGCCATTTCGTGATCGGTAACGTTACCGGCGTCTTGGATGACTTTAAAGATAGGAGGACGGGTGTAGCTCTTTGGATCGATGGTCATACCGAGACCGTCTTTCACCAACTTGAGCGTGCGGCCAAGCAGCCCGCCGCCCGTGATGTGTGCTGCGCCTGTAAATGTAAATTTTTCGAGTAACGCCATCACTGGCTTCACGTAGAGTGCCGTTGGTGCCAAGACCGTTTTGCCAAGGTTCTCTTCAAGGCCATCTATTTCGGTTTCAGTTGTGTAGCCTGCGCGGTCAAACAGTGCTCGGCGAGCAAGTGATAAACCATTGCTGTGTACGCCCGTAGAAGGGAGGCCCAGGATGATGTCACCCGCGGCCATATCTGACGGTGTCGGTACCCGATCTTCATCCGCGATGCCTACGGCAAAGCCTGCGAGGTCGAAATCACCTTCCGCGTATACATCTGGCATTTCAGCAGTTTCGCCGCCAATCAACGCGCACCCAGATTCGCGACAGGCCTGCGCTACGCTTGCTACGATGATTTCCAGTTGTTCTGGGTCTAGTTTCCCAGTGGCCAGGTAGTCCAAGAAAAGCAAAGGGCGCGCTGCAGCTGGGAGTAAGTCGTTAACATTCATTGCCACGAGATCTTGGCCTAAGCCGCTGAAATGATTGGCATCCCGAGCAACAATCAGCTTAGTACCAACGCCATCGCATGTTGCAGCGATCAGGGGAGAGTTCATGCCGGTCAAATTCGGCCGGACCATGCCCGCATAAGCGGTTTTGCTGATGACATCGATACCGGCGTGTGTGGACTTCACCAAGCTGCCGATCTTATCAACAAATGCATCGGCGGCTTCTACATCTACGCCGGCGTCACGGTAGGAAAGGGGTGCTTGGTCTGTAGTTTCAGTCATGGTGCTCCCTCTTCCTTGCGCGTTTTAATGCGCTAAGGACGGGTCGTGGGCAGAGCTTTGCATCTGCTGAGGTTTAGTGATCAACCGGCCAAAGCAGGAATAATCGCGAATATCGTAACTTGAATTGCTGTAATCGATTGGTTTCACTCGTTTTTTAGTTGCACCGGGGCGTGGTCCCAAAGGGGCCTCCAACGGATGAAAAAACGAGACGAGCGGGAGCATCAAACCTGTCCTTTTGCAGCTCGGAAGAGGGCCAAATGCCCAAAGAATGGTCTCGGGTCAAGGTGTCAATTGGAGGAATATGCCTACAAAGATCCGCAGGCATGATTAGGCAAGTCGGCCCTTAGACTAAAATCTGGTCGTTAATCTCACGGGTGAGGCCCGTAATGACGGCGTCGTCGATTCCAAGTAGAGATTTCCCAATCATAATCATGGATTGGATACCATCGTGATCCGGAATGCCCTCATAAAGACCTTCGCGTTTAGCCAAAGCATTGGCAAAGAGCACGGAGTTAAGAGGCGAGATTCGATCCGCGGCGTCATAATCTTCGAATTCTTCAATGATGCGCGTGATGACTGTCGGTAAATTCCAAGAATCAACCATGGCCATACCGATGTCTCGGTGAAGTTCTTCGATGATATTTAGCCAGTTGTCGAGGTCAATCCAGTCCATGGCCTCTCGTATGGGTAAGCCACGTTCAAACTCTAGCAGATAAGCGGCTACCACGATTTTGCCAACATCATGCAAGAGGCCCGCAATATACGCAGGCTCTACGTCACGGACTCCAGAAATACCGGCCACGTTGCGTGCGAGAAGCCCCACAGCGAGAGAATGCTCCCAGAGTGCAGAGATGGTCGAATTGATTCGAGGGTCGTGAGAAACGAATATTTGCCGCGAGATGTTGGTGAGCAAGACGTTTTTGATGGAACGAAATCCGAGGTGATTGATGGCTTTGGTTAGGCTTTCCATTTTACCAGAACGGCGATGGAGCGCACTGTTAGATACCTTCATGATACCGGCAACGAGAATTGGGTCTTTATCGATCAGCTTGATGATCTTGGCTTGGTCCGCTTTAGGGTCTTCGAGTAACTGCTGAAGCTCTTGTGCGATTTTGGGCAAGGTTGGCAGGATGAGGGTGCCACCTTCAATGTGTCCCATAAGAATACGCCTAAGCGTTTCTGTTAGTTTCGTGTAGTCCGCTATTGCCATGTTGCTGCCGCTACTATGCCCCCGATACCCGAACCTTTGACTGAACGGGAATGTTCACCCTTATTATCAGCCCTAAACCCGGTCTTGTCGACAATCCTGCTTTTTTTTTGGATGTCGTTTATATGGAGCATCGTCCGTAAGGTCTTGAACCTTAAGGGATATTTTGACTGAATGACCATTCGCGTCATCAGCTTAATGTACTCATATTTGTGGGAATTGCGGGTGAACCGATCAACCGATAGCGTCGATGGCTTCTTTAACAGTCGGGTAGACAGGGATGTCTGCTGTTTCACTGAGGCTCGAAAGAGTTCGTCCGACGGATTCATCACCAACGATTCGCAGCGTTAAGCCGACTTCGCTGCAGCGCTTCTGTGCACCGATAAGGATCTTTGGCAGGGTTTCCTCGGGAGGAGTTGTGCTGAGATCCATGATGACATCTTCGTAACATGCAGCAGCACATTTCTCGATGGCTTCCGATGCAAGCCCCATAAGACGGCCAACGTAGTGGGCGCGCTTGTCTTTGGATGCAGGAAATTCGGAAAGCGACATAACATTGTCTTCGAGCGCCAGGAGATCCTGAGCGTCGTAGTATTGCGATAGGAAGTCGTTAACTTGTGCGGGATCGAAAGGCTTAATCAGAAAGCTATCGAAACCGTTGTCACGTGCATCCTTGGCTGGGTTTTCATAGTTACGCATGTAGAGCGCTAGAAAAGCAGCGGTTGGCTGTAGGACGCGTAGCTGGGAAGTCAGTGCGACACTGTTTACATCGGGGATAATCATATCCACGACAATCGTTCGGAAAACGCGCTCGCGACAAGCGGCGAGGGCAGATTGCCCATCCATCACGTTGTTTACCTTGATGTGCTTTGGCATCAGGGAACGGAATTTCTTTGCAACGTTTTCCATATCATCGATCATTAAGACATCGACAAATGGTTTACCCGCAGCAGGCGTTGGACCGGAGAACGTTTGAGCCGCAGGGCCAGCCGCTTCGGGCATCTGTGGTCCAAGGACCTTCGTGATTTTAGCGAGGAGTTCGTCAGGCTTGAAAGGCTTCAGGATATAATCGCTGATACCTGCCTGCATCATACCGCCGATAAGCGATGTCTTCGATTCCGCTGTAAGCAGAATAACAGGAGTTTGGTCGCCACGCTCACGCAAACGCTTGAGCATCTCGGGACCATCCATTACTGGCATGGTGACATCGAGTAAGACTAGGTCAACAGTCTCTTCTTGAAGTACTGCGAGACCTTTTTCACCATCTTCGGCTTCTAGGATATCAAAATTAGCTCGTAGGGTCTTACCGATAATAGTTCGAACCGCACGACTGTCGTCCACCGTTAAAATTCGCGTCATGAGCCAATATACTCCTCAGCTACTGATGTCTGAGTGGTTATTGAAAGTAGCACCACTGCTTTTCCGGCACGCATCGGATAATGCGACCAGCCGTTCGCAGAATTCGCCGACTTGTCGGCAAAATCTTTCCCAGGGAGGTTTACAGGCAGTCCAAGAGAGTTCCCGAGAGAGAGACGTCCCTTAAGTTGACCTGCAGCCATATTGGCTAGCTCCGCCATGGTGTCATTAATCATTTCCGGATCTACCTCTGTTGCATCTACCGCAAACATTGCTGCAGATAAAACAGTGCACCCCTGTAAATCAGAGGAAACCGCAAGAGTAAAACCGCCATCTCCCGGTATTGGGAGTACAGCAGTTGAATGATATTCTCTAGGGTCAGCGGGCAAGTCATTAGCGACTATGCAGTCCATGCACAACATACTTGTTGTGACGTTATTGAACAGGTCCGTTAACCCATGATGATCAGGAATGTCTAACATTTCCTAATCTTCCCCCTACATCGATAAAGTCAAGCAGCGTACAGGCTTAGGGCCAATCCTTTAACCTGCTGCTCTTCAGCTTAACAAGGTGATTTGACCGTGCATGCACGGTAACAATCCTGGCATTTATTTCGGCTTCCGAGATAAAGCAGGGACTATTTAAACAGTTCACTCTCTACCTTGCATATTTGCAGCGAATCGGGGGGCAACGCAAACGTTAGTGGGGGTGAAAAATGAATATTTCTGGTGGTGGTTAAATGTAGGTTGTTGAAAAAGCTAATTTTTTCGCGTTTTTTCGGCGGATGTAGGGCCGCAAGAATCTACGTGCATAATGAAAGAAAAGTGGCTCTTTTCTGCATTTAAATCAAAGGTAGGCGCGCTATTTGCTCACACTTAACGTGGAGCGTGCCACGATGGCTCTGTAAGGTACCTTTGGCGAGTATGGCCGGTGCGCCCACAGCGACTGCTCTAGACTCTTCAAAGAGCTTGGGGCCTACAATTAAGTTAATAAAGCCCCATTCATCCTCTAGCGTTATAAATAGTATACCTTTTGCGGTCATAGGACGCTGTCGTATTGTTACAAGTCCGGCCACTTCAACAAAATGGCCATGCTTGAGCTGGCGCAGCAGGGCTGAATAGAGGACTCCCGCGGAATTTAAATGAGTACGCATGAAGTGCATCGGATGAGGGCCCACCGAGAACCCGGCATTGCGGTAATCTGACTCCACGCGGTTTTGCAGGTTCATCTCGGGAATTGGGGCAGGGCTGGGAACGTGCTCTTCTCTCTGGAAAAGAGGATCGTCTCTCTGAACCTTGCCTAACTGCCACACGGCCTGTCGGCGAGATAGGCCCAAGGGTGCAAATACTCCCAGCTCTGACAATGTCGCCCAGTCTTTCGAACTCAAGCTTATGCGTTGTTTCATCTCTCGCACTGACTCGAAAGGTTTGTTGTCTCTCGCGGTGACTAGCTTCTGGGCTGCTTCATAATTAAGCCCACGCACGTATGAGAAACCGAGCCTCACGGTTGATGCATCTTCGAGGGAGCAGCGGTGTTGCGACTTTGTAATGCTTATAGGGAGCACCCGCACGCCATGGCGCTGAGCATCTTTAACCAGTGTGGCTGGATGATAGAACCCCATGGGCTGGGCATTGAGAAGTGCGCAAAGGAAAGCCGCCGCATGATGATGTTTCAGATAGGCCGATGCATATGCAATGAGTGCAAACGATGCGCTGTGGCTTTCTGGGAATCCATAGTGAGCAAACGACTGTATGTTTTCAATCACCTCATCTTGTGTGTCCGGTGGGATCTGGTTACGTGTCATTCCATCCCGCAACCTTCCTATGATTGAAACCATGCGCTCTTCAGAGCGCTTAAAGCCCATGGCTCTTCGCAGTTCCTCTGCTTCGCCACCCGTGAACCCTGCAATGGAAACAGCTATCTTGAGAAGCTGCTCCTGAAAAATAGGGACACCGAGGGTTCGCTTCAGGGCGGGCTCAAGGCATGGATGCGGATACTTTACCGGATCAATTCCATCACGGCGGTGCAGGTAGGGATGAACCATTTGCCCCACAATGGGACCTGGTCTTACGAGAGCAATCTCAATGACTAGGTCATAAAAGCACCGCGGCCTTAACCTGGGAAGCATAGACATCTGCCCACGACTCTCTATCTGAAAGACGCCAACCGTATCTGCGCGGCATAGCATATCGTAAACATCAGGGTCGTCCTGCGGCAACTGCGCATAGTCTATATCTATACCTTCAGTTTGTTTGATGAGAGGTATGGCGTCCTCGAGAGCATTGAGCATCCCGAGGCCCAGCAGATCAACTTTAATGATCCCAAGATGCGAACAGTCGTCTTTGTCCCACTGGATCACCTTTCGGTTCCGCATCGATGCAGGCTCAATGGGGCAACTTGCATTGAGTTTCCCCGACGCAACAATCATTCCGCCTGAATGCTGGCCAAGATGCCTGGGCTGGTTGAGCAGCTGCTCTGAGAGAGCTATCCAGCTTTTGATTCGGTCATCACGGACATCAATACCGGCTTGTTCAAATTGTTCTGCAAGCTCTACTGAGTTCTCCGCGCTGCTCCATCTCCCGGCGATCTTTGAAACCTTGTCCAGTTGCGCGGGAGAGAATCCGAGTGCTTTGCCGGTCTCTCGAAGAGCACTTTTGGAGCGGTACGTTATAACGTTGGCAGTCATCGCTGCTCCGTCGGGACCGTATCTCTCATAGACGTACTGAATGACCATCTCACGTTTAGCGCCACTTGGTAGGTCGAGGTCGATATCGGGCCATTCGCCTCGCTCTTCAGAAAGAAATCTTTCAAAGAGTAGATCCATTGCAATGGGGTCGATTGCTGTGATTCCCAGAACGTAACAAACTGCCGAGTTTGCCGCTGAGCCTCTGCCTTGCGCCATGATGTTGTTGCTTTTTGCGAATCTAACAATGTCCCAGACAAGCAGAAAGTAACCAGCGAGCTGCAATTTCTCTATAACTCGCAGCTCTTTTGAAATCTGTTGGCGATGCTTGTTGGTAAGATTTCTGTAGCGCTTTGTGGAATGGCTCCATACGATTTCATGCAGGTATTTGTCTTGGCTTTGACCTTCGGGGGTCGGGAATACTGGGAATGTGTAACCTATGTCTCGAAATGAGAACTCGCACCTTTCGGATACCTCCTCACTATTGCGCAGAGGTTTTTTTTCACCGCTTAAAAGCTCCTGGATTTCTTTTCCTGATTTAAGTTTGTGCTCAGCGTTGGGTAAGAGCCGCGTGCCTGCTTGATCTAGAGTACATCGGTGGTGAATACAGCTCATGATATCAAGTAGGGGCTTTTGCTTGGCGTGCAGGTGTCGCACATCGTTGGTGATAAGCGCAGGGACCTTGAGGTGCTCAGCAAGCTCTTTCAGCTTCAGGAACTGGGCCTGGCTCTCCCGAGTTAAATGCAACGATGTTTCAATCGCCAAATGACTGGCGGTGAATATATCTGCGAGCGGGGTGGCAAGAGTATGTGAGATATAGCGTAGACCTTTGCCTGCCAGGCATGTCAGGCCTTGGTGATGAGCTCGGAGTTCATCAAGCTTAACCAAGCAGGTGCCTTTGGGCTGGTTCACATGACCTTTGGTGATGAGCTCGCAAAGGTTTTGATAACCTTGCAGAGTTTCGCAGAGCAGCCTGATTCTCCCTATGCCTGCAACATCCAAACTGACTCCCACAATAGGCCTAAGCCCAAAGGAATGAGCTGCTCTGCAGAAGCGGGGGATCCCGTAAAGCCCGCCGTAGTCGGTAAGCGCCAACGCTGCGAGGCCTTTCTGCATCGCGTGACGTGCCAGCTCCTCGGGTTCAGCCGTGCTTCGCAGAAAAGAGAATGAGCTTTGTGCTCCAAGTTCGGAATAATGGCTCATTTTACACATATGAACATCTGTTCAGTGTGTTGGCAAGTTAAATCTTTACCTATGGACGAGGCTGGGTGCACCGGCGCAAGATTAGACCGAGAATATTAATAACCGAATGAGAATAGGGGCTTATGGTCACCGAAGCAGGGCAAGGACATCGGTGGTGGTGATTCTCTTGGAGTCGGATGTACCCTCACTGCCAAGAATTTCACGGGCTAAATGCTCTTTGCGCTCTGCCAGCTCAAGCACGCGCTCTTCGATGGTACCAGCACAGACAAGCTTGTAGACGTTGACTGTCTGAGTTTGCCCGAGACGGTGTGCCCGGTCTGTAGCTTGACGCTCAACCGCAGGGTTCCACCATGGATCGTAGTGAATGACTGTGTCGGCTCGAGTAAGCGTAAGCCCTGTACCACCAGCGCGTAAACTAACGACGATAACTGGAGGCCCTTCCGGATCCTGGAAGCGAGCAACAACCTTATCGCGCTCACGGGTTCCACCATGGAGCCAACATGGATCAACGCCAAGTTTTTTGATGACCTTGATAATGCGCTTTTGCATCTCAACAAACTGGCTGAACACAATGACGGTTCGACCAGAATCCAGCGCTTCGCGAAGCAGCTCTTCAAAGAGTTCGAGCTTCGCTGAGTCCGGTACATTCGTACCCTCTGGCGACTTGAGCAATTCTGGGTCACAGCAGATCTGGCGAAGCTTTGTAAGCGCAGCAAGAATATCAAGATGTGCTTTATTGATACCAATTTGCTCAATCTTGCTTTCAACTTCTTTACGTAGCTGACCCGATAGGTGGTCATAAAGCGCTTGTTGCTCTTCACCCATCTCACAGCGGAGGACGGACTCAATCTTGTCGGGCAGCTCTTTAGCAACCTCACCCTTGAGACGTCGAAGAATCAGAGGTGTGACTCGTGCGCTTAACAGCTCTAGAGGCTCCCGTTCACCCCGGCCGATAGGTCGCGCGTAACGCTTTCTGAATTGCCGAAGGCTGCCAAGAAAACCTGGTGCCAAGAAATCGAATGTACTCCAAAGCTCTTCCGGTCTGTTCTCGATAGGCGTACCCGTGAGCGCCAAGCGCCGCTCGCTGGTAAGTTCACGAACAGCTGTCGCATTTTGGCTGGCCGCATTTTTTGCGCTTTGGGCCTCATCGAGGATGACATATCTAAACGGGATTTCCTTCAGTATCTCTGAGTCGCGTCGTAAGATGCCGTAGCTGGTCACGATAATGTCGGCGTCGCTGATATCAAGCTCGTGACGCACCTTTGGAGGACCGTGCCACAGGACCAACTTTAGCGTCGGCGCAAAGCGGTGGACCTCATCGCGCCAAACAGTGACGACTGAAGTCGGTGCGATAACCAGTGACGGTTTCGGGCCTTCATCCTCACGGGTCTTAAGCAGGAGGGCGATGGCTTGCATCGTTTTACCAAGACCCATGTCGTCGGCCAGAATACCCGTTAAGCGGTGGCGGTGAAGCATCCCCAACCAGTCTAAGCCGCGTGCCTGATAGTCACGAAGCTCTCCATTTAAGGTCTTCGGCGGCTCAAGCTGCTTGGGCGTATTGGAGTCTGCAAGCTCTGCAAGCCATGCTCGGGTTGCATCATCGGCTGCCTCAACCGCAGCGGTATTATTCATCAAGCGAAGTAGGCCGATGCAAAGCGGGCTGATCAATACTCTGTCGCTGTCTGCGCCGAGATCTTCAAGGAGCCTGAGCCCCTTACGGAAATTCTCGGACGGCGCCACATAGGAACCATCTTCGAGTCGTAGGTACTTCTTGCCTGATTGCAGCCAAGCCAAGAGGTCTTTCATTTTGACCAATGCTTCAACTGTTCGTTCGGTGTCGCCTTCAACGGTAATGGTTGAAACGTTGATTTTGAGATCGAGAAGCCCGCGTTCTTCGAGAAGCTTCACTTCGGTCCGCAGCGTAAGGTCCTTGTGGAAAACCGGAGCCGTCTTCGAGCGGATAATCTGCCACTCTTTCGGAAAGAGCTTTCGTCCAGGATCAAGAGCGTTGAGCGCAAGCTCTTGTTTACCAAGAAACGTTTCGGTCTCTTTATTGAAGCGAAAGCCCATTCGGCGCAGTGAGGTTCGAGCTTCTTCTTCAGCCGCGATATCGCGCTCAAAGAGAGCATCGGCGCCTTCGGAGCCTAGAAGGTATGGAGACCCCGGGTTGTGTCCGAGGACCCGTACAGTTTGACCCTGGTACATCGCCTCAAGGGTGACCTGAACCAAGGGCTCTTCGCCTTCGACTTCTGGAGCCCAGACGTGAGCAATGAATAGGTCCGGCGGCCCTCTTTGAATAGAGAGCATGTCGAGGTCTTCTTCCGGGATTCCGGCTGCCCGTAAGTCGCGTGTGAGTTGGTCGCGACGGCTTGGCGTCAGGTCTTTATTGAGGGCGATTCTCGGCGTGCGTCCCCAGCGTGCCATTTGCCAGGGCTCAGCTGATTCAATCTCGAAACACCGGCAATTACGAATCCAGAATGCTTGAGTGCCCGCAACAACCTTGCCCTGAGAGGGGTCAAACCAGTCACCATCTTCATCCATAAAGCCGAGGCAAAGTTCCATTCTGCCTTGCTCGTTCGTTTCGGCGCGTGCGCGAGGGAAAAGCTTGGAATCCGCGGGGCGAACTCTCTCGCCATCCATGAATGTACGACGTTTGGTAAGAAGCGGAAGCAGGCGAGCAACTTGGCCATCAGACAAAAAGCCGTAAGCTTGAGCTGAACGAAGTTCACGACCAATTTCTAAATCGAGTGGATGGAGTGAATCAAAAAGCGCCTTGAACTCGGACTCTTCGAGCGTAGGTTCACCGCGCTTCCTCGCTGGAAGTAAATGAAACCCCTGGCTTCTCCCGGCCGTACTAAGGACATAAACAAGGCGCACTGCACCTTCGCCTGCATCCCGAGGCCCCCCAAAAGCGTTACGAGTACTTCTTGCATACGCCATGTGGTTGCTCTGCTCTTACTGCTTGCCCGAGCATTTTACGTGTACACGAGCCAGCATTCGTTAAACTAATGCGAACCAAAAACTCTCGCGAGTCTCCAGAAACATGAACCAAAGTAGTGGCCTACACTGCCAGAGGTCAGAGAACAACCATTCATTGGGTTCTAATTAGAAGATATCCATCGCCCAAGCTACCGTTCCACTGGGGGATGGTAGCCGGGTGATAAATTAAATGGCCGGAATATCAAGGGTTTTCGAGCTGAATCACGCCAGTGCTTCGCTGCGTACGCTCTTTGCCGCGCTGCGGAAGATCGACAGCGACCTTGTTGCGCCAAACACGCATGGTAACCTGAGCTCCGTATGAGAGTTTGCCCAGTTTTGCCTGGAGATCATCCGGTGATTTTACGCGCTTACCATTGATTTCAAGAATCAAGTCATTGGCAAGTAGACCGAGTTCACGGATTGCTCCACGCGGACGAACCGTCGTAACAAATGCGCCTGATGTGTTGCGTCGACCCAGTTTACGGGCTGACTTCTTGGTGAGCTTTTCAAAGCGAGCTTCGAGGATGTAGGCGCGTCGACGTTCCGCCGGAGCAGCCGCTGTAGCCGCGAGGTCAGAGTCAAGATTAACTGGGCCTGCCTTGACTGCAGGAGCAGCGGCAACTGGAGCTGCAACTGCAGCCGGTTCTGGTGCACCTACATCGAGATTGACTGCGGCTGTGCTGCTGGATTCCGCTTTGCGGTTCTTAGCTTCTCGGGCAGCTTCTCGGGCACGCTCAGCGCGCTCTTTCGCATGCTTCTTCTCACGAATCTTGCGTTCCTTGTCTAGCTTCGCTTGAAGGGCTTTGCGCTCTTTGGCGGCCTGTGCCCGAATCGCAGCGTTCTTCTCTTCCTGCTTTTTCAGTTCTGCCTGGCGAATTACTTCTGCCTTTGCCGCAGCCAGCTCGTCTTCTGCTGCCTGCTTGTCCGCTGCAGCCTTGGCTGCTTCCTCGGCGATACGGCGCTCTTCAGCTACAATCTTTGCTTTTTCCATAGCGGCGATACGGCGCTTCTCTGCTTCAACACGTAGGCTCACAACATCGGTGACAACTTTACCTGAGACAGTAATCTGCAGATCTCCGTAGTTGGCAACCCAGTTAATATTGTCTGTGCTCTTGCTCTCCTCGAGGTTCCCGGGGACACCCAGAGCAGCATACATTTCAGACTGGCTCATGCCCGCTTCAACGCGCTTATCGAAAATATTTGTCATTGCGAGCGCTGAGCGGGTGTTCAACCAGGAGATAACCCATTGCGGGCTCTTGAGGCGATCACGAACACTGTCGCGGAAATCTTGAAGGCTTGGAATAGAGCGGGGGAGCACGAGAACCAACGGCTGCTTCGTGCCATCGGTTTTACTGATTTGCTCCAGAATCAGCCAAGCATGCCCTGAAGGCGTGAGCTGCGTATCATCTCCATCATCACCAAGGGCACCCTGGATACCATCGATAGGGTAGACGATTTCAGTAATTTCGACAGGTGTACCGGCGGGAATAACAGTACCGTTTGCCGGAAGTACAGGCGCGCGGTCACCGCCTAGGCTGTAAACCTTAACAATGTCGAAAGGTCGCGCATCAACGAAGAGCTTTGAACTGTCTCCGAAAAATTCGCCGACATAGACTGAAGACGCGAGCACATACTCTTTGCCAACAAACTCTCTCTTAAGGCGTTCTTTTTCACCATCTTCTAACTGCAGGCCAGCTTGAGTGCCGATGCCGAGCAGGGCGCAGCCTGATGAAAGCAATGAAAATACGATTGCGAGGCTAATTGGTGCGAGTCGCATAGAGTCTCCCTCTTGGAATGGAATTGGGACCAATTACTAGGAAGTAGTAGACGGGTTCGTCAAGAGTGGACGGCCGATTCTAGACTAAAAGGTATGGGCGTGTGAGGAATAGAGTTACGATTAGATCGGTCATACCCTTAAAACAAGATGTCCCTAAGCGTACGAAAACGCAACCAAGGCGAACTGACACGTATTAGTCATGGTAAATTGGTCAGTTATATTAGTCACCTAGAGAAGCTTCAGTATCACGAAAGCCGCGGCAAAGAAGAGTCCTCCGCTGATTGCGGTGATGAGGTAGACTTTTTTGGCGAGGTCGTCGCCAGTTTCATTGTTGGATCCAGCCATGATGTCCTCCATTAGAATTTTCCTAACGAACTAGGGAAATTACCGAGCACTGTCAAGCACTGCGCGGCGGGAACTCGTTAGGGTACATTTCAAAAAATAGTATAGTGATAAACCGTATGAATAAGCCACGAAATTGATCCAAGGATGACCGCGAAATTCGAAAACAAGGTCGGTTTGTTGGTTTGACATTTGATTCGTGGACGGCCAGTGGTGTAACAGACCAATGTGGCTTGGGCTTACAGTTGTGTGTTAAGTCTATATTTCAGTGCTAAGAGTGTACGTCGCTCGGGATTGTTTCTATGATGAGCCGCTGTTAGCATTGCTAACGAAGCGACGTAAACACCCCCACCTTTAGGAGTGGTAGTAAGATGTTGAGAATAGCAACCGGTATATTCTGTATGATCTGCTGTACGATAGCAGTTCTAATCGTCATGGATGCGGGAAAGATTTCCTACGCGCGCATGGTTGACCAGCGCTCACGCGAAGTTCAAATGGACCGAGTAGGATATACAGCTGAGCAAAACACCAAGCTGAGTGCTTACACTTGGGTGGATAAAGAGGAAGGCGGGGTTTCAATCCCGGTTGACCGTGCCATGCAAGTTATGGTGACGGAGCTTGGCGGCGGCCAGTGGGCGCCAATTCTTCCGAAGCCATTCTCACTTGAAGACAAGGGAATTACGAACGAAGGCCTGTTGGCGTTTGCGAGTCGCGCATCCAACGTCGAAAAGGGGTCTGCGTTATACAGCGCCAATTGCGCGGGTTGCCACGGAGCCAATGGTTCCGGTCTGAGCGGCCCAAACCTCACCGACGGCTACTGGCTACACGGAAGCGAGCCAACAGACCTTTACACAACTGTGTACGTCGGAATTGGCGCTAAAGGCATGCCCGCTTGGGGCGGTGCTTTTGGAGCACAGGTAAAGGATGTCATTGCTTACGTTATGAGCCTAAAGGACACCAACATTGCAGGCAAAGCGCCTCAAGGTGTTGACGCTGAAGGCAACGAAGCCCCGCAGTAATCGGATAACTCATTCGTTTTATATCGAGATTAAAAAGGTCGGCTCCGCCGGCCTTTTTTTATGAGCAGGGGACAAGGGTGGCTCAGCGCTAAGGGCTTAGCCGCTGGATGGCTTCGTCCAATAGGTCGAGGGACGCTGCATCTTGCTCGTAGAAGCCTCGAATTCGACCCGTGGCATCAACCAAGGCAAAATGCACGCTGTGGGCCGTATCAAATGGGGTCGGTTTGGTCTGAGCCGGATCAGGGCTATTCTCAGGCGCTTCGCCTCGGTCTTTGCGAAATAAGGCCTGGTGAAATCCTTCCGTCACAAGACTTTCCATTTCGTCATATTCACCACGCGCGAATTGCCAGATCCGATTATCAGCCCCGAACGTCGTTCCAAATATCTTAAGACGCTCAGCCGTGTCCGTCAGGGGATCGACGGTGAAGGATACAATAGCAGCGGGCGCGGGTCCTTCTTTAGGCATCCATACCTGCATTCTATCCTGGAGCTGCTTCGTAGATTGCGCGAGCAGAGGGCAGGCCCGCGGGCAAGACGTAAAGAGGAAGTTGGCTACCCACGGCTTGCCGTACAAATCCATTGTGCCGAACTCTTTACCGTCTTGGTTAACAAATGACCATTTGGGCACAGCACCATAATCTGGAAGCTGCTTCAGTTCACTGGCCGCAACATAAAACATCAGCACGATAAGGCCGACAACTGTGAATGCATATCTCATTGGTTCGCTCCTTGGTTCGACGTCTAGCCTCTCAAGCGATTGAATGAAAGGTCTCGCTTACCGGTCACCTAAAACATTTAACGATCCGGAAAACGAACGGATGTTTGGTCTTCAGGGGTCAAGTTACAAGGCTTTCAGTTGGTGGAAACAGTGTTAAAACCGTTAAACCGGGTTAATCGACGATCGAGAACAACCTGCAGAAGCCTCCTGTGCCCACAAGTAGGTATAGGCCGTGCGTGTTGTTCGGTTTCAACTTTTCCTGTTTTTGCTTTTATTTACAACGCTTTTGGGCTAAATTCTCCCTGCCGAATTCGTTGTCTCGGAGCTTGTGGTCCATTTGCCATTCTTTCCGTGAAGTTGTACGAAGCCGGCAGGGCTCATCAAATCCTGGGATACAGAAACTCTGGACCGAGCTCGAACTATAACGTGGTCTTGTGAGAGATTACGTAATTGCCGCACCGTTTGTCGCGGAGGACATTGATGGCTCTGAACAAGCAAATAACGGGTCTCCTGGCCCTGATTCTCGTAACCGGACTAATCGGCTGCGAACCCGGTACACCAGCAACCAGTAAAGAACGCGGTGAAGTTCTCTACGGAGCTTGTGTTTCATGTCACATGGAAAACGGCGCAGGTCTCGCGACCATTGGTGCTCCCGCTATCGCCGGGATGAGCACGTGGTACGTGGAAGCCCAGTTGCGTAAGTTTAAGGCTGGCATTCGAGGATACCACCACGACGACACTGAAGGCATGCGGATGCGACCGATGGCTCGCACTCTGGCTCACGAGGCCGACATTGTTGCAGTGGCCAATTACGTGGCCAGCATGAAGCCAATCGCAAGGCACCCAACTCTCGAAGGCGGGGACGCCGCCACTGGCAAGATGTACTACGCGACCTGCGCGACCTGTCATGGTGAAAACGCTCAAGGAAGCATGGTCCAAAACGCGCCGTCCTTGGTCGGACTTGATGATTGGTACATGCTCAATCAATTGAAGAAGTTTAAAGGTGGCCTTCGCGGAGCCAACCCGAAAGACACGACAGGTGCGATGATGGCACCGATGGCAATGACGCTTGCTGATGAAACGGCGATGAAGAGCGTTATTGCTTATATCAAAACGCTGAAGAATTAGTTGTAAAGACGAGGTGAACCAAGATGATTGAACAATTAGTCGATCAGGTCTCTAGCTACGCCAGCGACATTGATGGCGTCATTATTCTTATAGGCTGGTTCTGCGCAGTATGGTTTGTACTGGCAGAGGTGGTGTTTTTCGGATTCTGCTTCTTTTTTCGACGCAAAGAGGGCAAAAAGGCACTCTATGTGAGTGGTGAGCAGCCCAACGAAAAGAAGTGGATTTTCTGGCCCCACATCGCAGTTTTGGTTTGTGATGTATTCATCATTTTCGCTGCCGTTCGGGTTTGGGTCGACGTTAAGCAGACGTTACCGCCGATGGAAAAAGAAGTTCGCGTCACCGCACAGCAGTGGGGCTGGAACTTTCAGCACCCAGGTGCCGATGGCCAGCTTGGCGAGGCGGATTGCGTGAGCAATAAATCGTGCGACGATATCATGACCACAGACACGCTCTATATTCAGGAAGGCATCGTGTACCACTATCACCTGCGTTCCAAGGACGTCATGCACGACTTTTCAGTGCCGGCATTTCGTTTGAAGCAAGATGCTATACCGGGTCGTGTGATCACGGGCTGGTTCCAGGCTGAAAAAACGGGTAATTACATGATTCAATGCGCAGAAATGTGCGGCATTGGGCATGGCCTAATGCCGGCGCGTATTGCGATTGAGCCTAAAGCGCAGCATGCCGCATGGATTCAGGAACGCCCTGAGACCAAGCTCGCAGCAGCACGTATCAAAGCGACTCGTGAACTGGCCAAGGCTAACACGAAAAACTCCGAAGAAATTCGATAATTCAAGAAGTTTGAGGTAATCAGTCATGAGCGAAGCGGCCCACGACCATCACGAAGAACCGGGATTCATCTCGAAGTATTTCTTCCCCCTAGACCATAAGATTATCGCGATGCAGTACCTTTTTACGGGTATGGCCATGGCGGTTATTGGTGGCTTTTTTGTCTACGTTTTTAGAATGCAGCTGGCTTTCCCAGGGGCAAGCGTTCCAGGCTTCGGCGTTGTTTCACCGGCTGAGTACAACTCGCTGGTAACCAACCACGGGACGATTATGATTTTCTGGGTGGCAATGCCTGTCCTGATTGCGGCATTCGGGAACTTCTTAATCCCGCTGATGCTCGGTTGCGATGATATGGTTTTCCCGAGAATCAACCGGCTTTCGTATCAGATCTTCTTGTTAAGTTCGTTGGTGCTGATTGCTTCATTCTTTGTTGAAGGCGGCGGCTTCGGAGGCGCGTGGACAGCATATCCTCCGCTCTCAGCGCAATCGCAATACAACCTCACACCCTTGGGCTCCACGCTCTGGGTGGTGGCAGTAGGGCTCGAATTCATAGCCTTTCTGCTCGGCGGGATTAACTTCATCGTAACAACCATGAACTCTCGTGCACCTGGCATGAAATTCAGCGACATCCCAATGGTTGTTTGGATGATTATCATCGCCAGCATCCTGTTTCTCGCATCTGTCGGACCACTTTTGGCCGGCGCGGTCATGCTGATCTTCGACCAAACCGTTGGTACTGGCTTTTTCAATCCCGACATGGGCGGTGACCCTGTACTTTGGCAGCACCTGTTCTGGTTCTTCGGACACCCGGAAGTTTACGTTGTGCTACTTCCTGCAATGGGTATTGTTGCTGAGATTATCTCGGTTTTCTCTCGCAAGAAGCTTTTTGGCTACAAGACGATTCTTTACACGGCAATCGCAACAGGCGTGCTTAGCTTTACAGTTTGGGCTCACCACCAGTTCGTTTCCGGCATCGACCCAAGAATGGCCAATGTATTTACGGTGACAACATTACTTATTTCGGTTCCGATTGCTGAAATGGTATTCGTCTACATCGCCACACTCTTTGGTGGGTCGATAACGTTTACGACACCCATGCTTTGGGCGTTGTCCTTTATCGCCGAATTCTTGATTGGCGGCGTGACGGGAATCTTCCTGGGCGCAAGCGGTGCTGATATTTATCTTCACGATACGTATTTCGTCATAGCCCACTTTCACTACACGTTCTTCCCGATTGCCTTTATCGGCTCGTTCGCAGGGATTACGTACTGGTTCCCGAAAATGTTCGGGCGTATGCTAGATGAGACGCTAGGCAAGATTCACTTCTGGGGCACGGTTATTTCCTTGAACTGCATCTTTATCCCGCTCTTCTTCATCGGTGTTGCTGGGCAACATCGCCGAATTTACAACTTTCAGCACTTCCCAGAGCTGGCCACACCGGATCTTCAAAACATCCGTGTCTTCGCCACGACTGCTCTCGTTGTAATGATTTTGTTCCAATTCGTATTCTTCGCCAACATCATTAAGAGTTGGTTGTTTGGTGAGAAGGCGGGCAAAAACCCATGGAACGCGAATACGCTTGAATGGGTCGCAGCATCACCGCCTCCGCATGGCAATTTCCCAGAAATGCCAACGTGTTATCGCGGGCCTTACGAATACAGTGTTGAAGGTCGGGAATCCGACTTCTGGCCTCAGAACGAACCTGCTTAAGAGCGAGGGGTAAATAATAATGGGACACGCAAAACCAATTGCTACAGATCGTAGCGTTACGGGAATGCCAACAGGACGACTTGCCGTTTGGTGGGTCGTTGCATCGGAAATCGTTATCTTCGGCGGTGTTCTGGGGTCGTACCTGATTCACCGAATCGGACACCCAGAGTTTGGCCTGGATGCGATTCATACCAATGTGTGGGCTGGTGGCTTCAACACGATGGTTCTTCTTACGTCCAGCTACTGCGCGGTATTGGCTCACAATGCAGCGGAACAGGGCGACGGCAAGAAGGCGGCGAAGCTACTCTGGTTAACGGTCCTCGGCGGATTCATGTTCCTCTGCGTAAAGAGTTACGAGTGGAATCACGAGATCGAACTTGGTTACACCATAACAGCTGGCATGTTTTGGTCTTTCTACTATATCGCAGCAGGTATTCACGGACTTCACGTCATCGCCGGTATGTGTCTTATGATTTGGATTGCTGGCCAGGCTCGGCGCGGCGAAGAACTCCAGCGAGTAGAACTTATTGGTATCTACTGGCACTTTGTCGACTTGGTGTGGATTTTCCTCTTTCCGCTACTCTATATCGCGAAATAACACGAGGTAATATAAATGTCTGAAGAACATGCGCATGCAGGCACTGGTCACGACGACCATGGACATCACGACCATTCGGCCCATTACTTCTCAGTATTTAAGCTTTTGGTCATCTTTTTCATCATCAGCTTCATTGGTCCGTTTATCGCGGATTTTATGACTGAGCAGTTGGGCGTCCCTCATATTGTTGGCTTTCTCTTAACGATGATCACAGCTTTTGGTGTGGCGTTCTTGAAGGCGCGGCTGGTTATCGTCCATTTCATGCACCTCCCTCAGGAAAAGCCTTATATTGGCTACATCCTGCAGACATGTTTGGTGCTTATTGCAATTTTTATTGCCGGAGTAATGGTAGATGTCCTAAACCATGAAGGACAGAACTGGACAAACGATTCAGCGAAGGCTGCCGTCGAAAATGGCAAAGCAGCACTCGAGGCCCTTAAGGCTGGAAAACACTAAATCACGGCGGTAATTGGAGATGAATGATACCTTAGTTGCACCTGAAGTCTCCGCTTCCAACCCACCTCAACCCCGCGAATTAATTCCGAGTGGATTACTCGCGGTTTCGATCGCCATCGTCACAGAGCTCATGCTCTTTACCGGCTTTATCAGCGCTTTCATGATTGTGAAGGGGCGAGCAGTCGGTGGGGTATGGCCTCCTGCGGGACAACCGCTGCTTCCAGTTGAAGAAACGGCTATCAACACAGCCGCGCTAGTCCTGAGCGGCCTTCTTCTTATTGTCACTGAAGTGGTCTTCCGAAAAAACACAAACCTCGCCAAGATACCCATGGCTCTGTCCATTGGCCTTGGAGGCTGGTTCGTTGCAGCACAAGGGGCAGAGTGGACGGCCCTCCTGGAGCAAGGTTTAACCCTGACCTCAAGTGCTCACGGTGCATTCTTTTACACCATTGTTGGCTTCCATGGCATTCACGCAGTCGTTGCCCTTGGATTTATGCTCGGTGCTTTTGTGCGGCTCCTCATGGGTAATCTAACGGCCGGTCAGCTTTGGGCAACTCAAGCTTTCTGGTATTTCGTGGTTGGGATTTGGCCACTGATTTATTGGCAGGTTTACCTCGGATGATAAGGTTTGCCCCATGGTGCGCGGCACTGGTCGCAGTCGTATTGCCTAATGCCGCTCAAGCATGCGCGGTATGTTTTGGCGGAGAGTACGACAACCGGCAACAATTCATCGACACGACCGCCATCCTAACCTTTGCACCGCTGATCCTGATCGGTTTATTCATCTGGCTTATGGTTCGCCGCATTCAACGGGTAGAATCCCAACGGCAAGCTGACCTCGCGAAGGACCGCGAAGCGTCTTTGGCCGAGGTCGCGTTACCGCCCAGCGGGCCTTAAGTCGTTTAGAACAGCACCAAAGTCCTCAAGGTCACCTATCGTTGTATCGAAACCCATGCTCCAGCGGACCAGCATCGATTGCGGTTCCCACACATAAAAGAACCTGGTTTTCCGGAGTGGCTTGAGCCACGCTTTCGGTAGGGTCGCGAAAACGCATGATGCATCGGTTGAATACGGGAAACCAATCTCTGGGTAAGCGGATGCAATAGCCCGCAGTGAGGACGCCATCTCATTGGCGTGCAGTGCTATCTCGCGCCATAATTCGTTCGTCAAAAATGCTTTAAATTGAGCTGCAATGAATCTGGTTTTGGAAGGCAGCTGCATGGCTTGTTTACGTCGGAAGCGAAAACCTTCGGCAAGTTCACTGTTTCGAAACACAACAGCCTCAGCATGAAGTAACCCGTGCTTCGTGCCACCAAAAGAGAGCGCATCAATTCCCACATCGAATGTTGTCTCGGACAAAGATACTCCCAAGGCGGCCGCCGCGTTCGTGATTCGAGCCCCATCCATATGAAAGAAGAGCCTATTGTCACGAGCAAATTCGCCCAGAGCCTTGAGCTCCTCGATTGAATAAACCGTACCCAGCTCGGTAGGTTGAGTAATGGAAAAGGCTGCAGGCTGACTCGCATGCTGATCACCGAGACGGGTTAAGTGAGCCTTAAGGCTTGTTGGCGTCAGTTTTCCATCGCTGGACGCTACAGGTACAACCTGGCAGCCGATGAGTCTTTGCGGGGCACCACATTCATCTTGCCAAAGATGTGAGGTGTCGGCGCAGAGTATGCTCTGATGGGAACGCACCAAGCTGTCCAAGCAAAGCACATTCGTTGCGGTCCCATTAAAGAGGTAGAAGGTACGGGTGTCTTGACCAAAATTCTCCCTAAAAACTTTGTCTGCTTCTAGGGTCCAGGGATCTTTGCCGTAGCTGTGCGCGTGGCCTTCATTGGCTTCGATGATAGCCTGAAGAATTAAAGGATGGATGCCACTGTGATTGTCGGAACCGAGACTGCGCGTTGATGAAGCCATAAACTGTTTCTGCCAATGTCACTCGGGCGCGTCAAGCACGCTGTTCTTGTCGTCACCTGGTTCTAAGCGCCGTAGCTTACCAAGGCAGTCATAGAGCTGTTGTTCGCGTATCGGCTTTGTTAACACGCCGTGGACCATGGTCCGATTCTCATCACTAAGCTCTGGCCGCTGTCCAACGGGTGCGAGCAGCGCCAAGGCACCGGTAGAGTTTTGGTCCGGTTCAAGCAAATCTTGCCAATATGGGCCATTTGCGCCCTGGGTGCTGATATCGACCAGGCTGATGTCGTAGTGCTCACCTCGGGTTTTGGCATCACTTAAGAGTACATTCGCCTCGATTGCGCTTTGAGCCTCGTGAACCAGCATTCCCCAGCCCTCCAGCTTTTCACGAAGTGCAGTACGAAGCGCATCGTCAGTTCCCACGACCAGTACTCCGGTCCCGGCAAAGGGTGACAGGCTCAGGTCAACGCGCCTGGCTTCATCTTCGGTTTTACGAAGCAGGGCAGTGAACCAAAAGACGCTACCTTCACCCTGACTACTCTCAGCACCTATTGTGCCGCCCATGAGTTCGCACAAACTTTTAGATATGGCTAAACCAAGTCCGGTCCCACCGTACTGCCGAGTCGTGGAACCATCGGCTTGTGAGAAAGATTCAAAGAGTTTTGAAAGTGCGTCTTGGGAGATACCAATCCCGGTGTCCTTGATCTCGAACCGGATAGTGTATGCGTCCGGCATTTCGTCTTCTATGGATACGTGAACCATGACGACGCCCTCATCGGTGAACTTCACCGCGTTCCCGATAAGATTTGTAAGGATCTGACGGAGCCGTCCAGCATCGCCTTGAACCCATCTTGGCACATCGCGATTAACGGAGCATACGAGCTCGTAGCCTTTATCAAGCGCTTTTCCTGCCAACATTTCAGCGACGTCCTCAACAACACGCAGGAGATTGAAGTCGACCGTGTCAATTGCCATGTGGCCGGCCTCGATTTTGGAGAAGTCCAACACGTCGTTGATAATCTTTAAAAGGGACTGACCGCATAGATTTGCCGACGTGACATACTCGAGCTGTTCTTCGTTCAACACGGTGTCTTGAAGAAGGGCAGTGAGTCCTAGTATTCCGTTGAGAGGTGTTCGGATTTCATGACTCATCGTCGCAAGGAATTCGCTTTTGAGCTGATTGGCCTCCAGTGCTTCGTCCCGAGCCGCTGCAAGTTCTTTCTCAAATTGCTTACGCTTGGTTATGTCCAAAACGAGACAAACCATGCCCGGTTCCTTTTGCCTGGCATCGTGTTGCAGGCCTGACGCGGAAAACAACACGGGGACACGTTCACCGTTCTTCGTGAGCAGCCAGCGTTCCTCCTGGGCAACTTGTCCTTCGTTGCGAATGTCATGAATCCACTGGTCGGCTGGTTTAGATTCATCACTGGATAAAAACAACGTATCCAAATAACGGCCAGTCAGTTCTGTTGCGTCATACCCGGTTATAAGTGTCGCGGCCTTGTTTGTTGATTGAATCACGCCACTTGGCCCAGTGGAGAAGAGAGCCTCCATCATCGAATCGAGAGTGTTGCGGACGTAATCTCGTTGCCGTTCGACTTCTTGGGTCCGTCGCCCAACTTGGAGCTCGAGGTCTTCCTGGTAAGTCTGCATAAGTTGGTCTTGCTGACGGATTTGGGCCAAGAGATCATTTACATTTTGCATCAACGCCGAAAACTCATCGCTATCGCTGACCATCGCTCGAACGCGCGGCGCACCGTCTTGGGTAGCCTGAATGACTGCCTGCGCAAGCGAAACGAGTGGACGTCTCAGGAGATGATAAAGCGGAAAGGACAAGACAACCACGCCCACCATCGTAGAAATCAGCGCGGACCAAAAGTGCCGGTGGCCAACTGACGAAGATTGGTCGAAATAGTGGACAATGGCCGTGAATAAGCCGACCGATAAACCACTGAGCATGGTGGTGGCCAACACGAATTTTAACCGTGCCGGCAGTCTTTGTAATAAGCGCCTCATGTGTCTCCCGGACAACTACTTGTATTTTCATACAAACCGGTGTTTTTTCCAAACACTACGTTGCCTTGAAGCTTGAAGGTGAGCACACTGGTTTGATAATGCCGGGGTAAATGAACGGGGAAAGCTATGACCGACCAGAAAATTCCAGACTCAATGAATCCCCGGCTGGTCCAATTGGGCCGCATTGTGGACGAGCTGGTGGGCCGATACAGGCCCGCAGGGGCCCAGGAGGGTCGAGATAACGGAGATGTTCTTGATGGCGCACTCAATGGGCTTAAGGCGCTCCAGGAGATGGATGTGCTGCGGCAACTACCTACCTCGCGATTTCAGGAGATTTTAACGTCTGCTGTCTCAACGGAGTGGTACGACAACATTCTTAATGCCATTGCCGAGGTATTGATCGTTATTGGGCGAACTGGGCGCATTCAATCCGCAAATCCAGCAGCTCAGGTGTTTCTAGGTTATTCTGTCGAACAAATTGAAGGCATGTTCTTTCGCGATGTGCTCTCGGGTAAAACACCTTCTATGGATAGTTTACTGGCAGAGAGGTGCGGCGTTCCGAATGGTAGCCAACCGGTTCGTACGTTTTATCGCCATGCCGATGGCAGCCAGCTTCCCGTCGATTTTTCCAGTTCACCAATCTGTGATGACGAAGGAAACCTTCGTGCAGTGGTCTGCATGGCGCGAGACGTTCGCAGCCGCATACAGACAGAACATAGGCTACGGGACAGTGAAGAGCGTTATGCCTTGGCCGCCCGCGGTGCAAACGATGGTCTCTGGGAATGGAACAGCCGAACAGACGTCAACTACTACTCACCTCGCTTCGCGGAGCTCCTTCATTACCCGAACGCTGTGGTACCACACGAAATTAAGCTCGTAGAAGAACTTGTCCACCCGGATGACCGTGAACGGGTCCGCGAGGCCCTTACGCGTTACAGCGACAGCGAACCGTTTGATGTTGAATGCCGGCTTCGTGCATTCGCGGGTGATTACCGTTTCTTTAGTCTTCGGGGCCTTGGTGTCTGGAATACCGAACGCGAGATCACGCGAATGGTTGGTTCAGTTCGGGACATTACTGAGCGGCGGCAAACCGAGGAACTACGAAATCGATTCATTGAGCGAGTTATTTCAGCAGAAGACGCCGAGCGGCGACGAATAGCCAGAGAGCTCCACGATGAAACCGGTCAATCGCTCACCAGTGTCATGGTCGGACTCAAGGCAATTGAGTCGTCGATTGAGCCAACCGAAGCCCGAAACAGGGTCGCGCATATCCGCTCACTGGTTGGTCGAACCTTGGAGGAGGTCGGCCGTTTGGCCCGTGGTCTTCACCCAAGCGTTCTGGACGATTTAGGCTTTGCCACCGCGATTGGGCGTTACGCCTCTGAATACAGCAAAGCTCACCGGGTGATGGTTGATGTCCACTTACGTGGCGTCGATGCCGAAAACCGCTTGCCGCTGGTGGTTGAAACAACTTTGTACCGCATTCTCCAGGAGGCTCTGACCAATATAGCCAAGCACGCTGAAGCGACGACGGCGAGCATCATCGTTGAGCGTCAGGGTTCCAAGGTTCGCGCCATTATCGAAGATGACGGCCGAGGTTTCGACCTAAGTGAGAGTGAGGGCGTTACAACACTCGATATGTCTCACGGCTTAGGACTACACGGCATCCGAGAACGGGCGGCGCTGCTTAAAGGCTGGGTAACAGTTGAGTCTACACCGGGGATGGGCACTACGCTTTATGTGCATTTGCCGATTCCTGAATTGGATACGTCGACAGCTGATCTGGCCGGGGATCAGGACATCAGCACGAATTCCTCTGCAGACGACGGGTGAATCGCAATGGTGCGGTCGAAATCTGCCTTGGTAGCTCCGGCCTGCATTGCTGCAGCGAAACCTTGAATGATCTCAGCTGCATCGGGTCCAACCATGTGGCATCCCAGCACCTTGTCTGTGTCTTGATGCACTACCAATTTCATCAGACAACGCATCGTCCGTTCCTTGGGTGTCGGTGAAAAAAGTAACCCACCAAACTCCGAGCGGTAAACCTTCACAGCATCTGGATACTTGGCGCGCGCAGCTTCTTCGCTAAGTCCCACGACCCCAACGGGAGGCTGTGAGAACACCGCGGTTGGAATATTATCGTACTCCATCGTTGTCTCTGTGCCTTTGTAGAGCCTGTCGGCTAAGAGGCGGCCCGACTTAATGGCCACGGGCGTTAACATAGAGCGAAGCGTTACATCACCAACCGCATAGATGCCTGCGCATGAGGTTTCGTCGTTTGAGCTCACCTTTATCTCACCCCGTGACCCGAGTTCGACACCGGCGGATCCGAGTCCTAAATTCTCAGTGTTTGGGTGACGTCCTGTTGCTACCAGTGCCGCTTCGTCGGCCTCCAGGCGCGTCACATTTCCATCGGAGTCGGTAAAAGAAACCGCCGTGCCCGTTTCAGTTTTAGACACCTCATTGATTTGAACAGGACGATGAATTGTGAGGCCTGTTTTAATCAGCGTGGCTTCAAGGTGTTCCGCAATATCCTGATCAAAGGAGCTGAGGAGCTTACTGCGCACTAAGAGGTGTGTTTCCGTGCCCAGGCCTTGAAGGGCGCAGGCAAGCTCAAGTGCAATGTAACCGCCGCCGATAAGAATGGCGCGTTTTGGCTGGTCCTCAAGCTCCCAGAAACCGTCGCTGCTTATGCAGTG